>SFMJ01000033.1 GCA_004553095.1 Bacteroidales bacterium | reverse complement strand
TCGGCATCGGTGATGTTGCCCAACGCATCTTTAGTATATGAGATCCATTGTGTGGGAGGCACATCAGACCCCGGATACATAACTGCGTTAAACCCACAAGCACTTGCCGTCTCAAAATCGGCTAAAGTAGGCATGTTTTGATTAGCCTTTTTCCCTTGGTTAATCACATTCCTGCAAATTAATGCAATACCATTTACATTTTTTAAATGTTTCATAAGAATAAAATTTATTAAAATGAATATTAAATTTAGAATAGCGCATAATTGTTCTATTCACTTAGTAAACAAAACAAGTTGGGGTTTTGTTCAAATTTTTTTATTTTTTTCAAAAAAACGGGAAATAATAGTTAGAGCGCGTTCCTTAAAATATCTAAACTCTGCATCCGCTTGTAATAGCACAACTACTTGTTTCATAAAGAAAGAGAGCCTCCGCTCGATGCGGGGCTCTCTTTTTATCACGGATTATTTATTTTTTGGGGCTTATTTGCGGCGGATCTTTAGGGTGGCTTTGCTGCCGTCGGTGTAGTTGGCTACGACTACGTAGAGACCCGATTCGAGGTCGGTGATGTCGGCACTCTCCTTGGCTGTGTTGATCAGGCAAATGCCGGCTGCATTGTAGACTTGCAATGATGTTGCCTCTGCGGCAGTCACCTTGTTGCCTTGGAAGAGGATGCCTGTCTTGGCGACAATAGTCTCTACCTTAGAAGGTGTGCCGGAACCGATGATCACTTCACAATCTACCGACTTGCCGCTCTTCTCATCGCGGAAGGTCAGAGTGGTAACTCCATCGGTGATGCCGGTAACGGTTACAGTGTAGCGATTGTTTTCACCCTCTACACCATCTACAGAGAGATATTCCGGATTAGCCACTGTAGCCTTGCAGTCGGTGGAGAGGCTTGAGCATACGATAAAATCAAGACTTCTCTGCTCATCAACCGGAACATTGATGCCATCGACATCGGTGTAGATAAGTTTGACATCCTCGAAATAGAGGCAGGGAAGCCCCTCACCCTCTTTCCAGGGAGACTCACTGCTGTCGCCGTATGCATAACCGATGCCGGTGAGGAAATCGGTATTGAGGTCGGCAAGACTCTTGACAGCACCTTCAGGCTTGGAGGGATCATCACCTTGAGCATCCTGAGCCAAGATCTTGGTACCCTCGACTACATAGCAATTTTCGATACCCTTCTCGCTATAGCCTGCCATACCGAAATCGTCGGCTACAGCACCAATTATGGCTCTTACACCATAAATCTTACCGGTAGTATTGTTGGGGTCATCGACATTGACATCGACATTAGCCACACAACCCTTTACTATCTTGGTGTCGAGACTACTCCAATCAGTAGCGATGGTGCCGATGATACCGGCAGCGCTGTAGAATGGTTCGGTGTAGTCTTCATATTCAGGACTTGTGGCGGTGATGACACCCTTGGCTTCACAGTTGGCGATGGTGATACGAGCCGACGAACCGGCGATACCGCCGATGTCATTCTTGGCTGTAATATCGACATTGGAGCGGCAATTCAAAATCTGACTGTCGGAAGAATAGCCACCGGCATCTCCGGCGATACCACCGACAGTGCCGCGTACATTTGCCTTGAAGTTGGCAACACAATTCTCAATCTTCGATGTATTCTTGAGGATACCGGCGATACCACCGACCTGAGAAGCCTCTTCACTTGTAGCCTCTACATTATCTACAGTAGAGTTGGTGACACTCGATGAGAGTGAGAGATCGCCGACGATACCACCCAAGCAGGAGGCATAGATCGACTCCCATTGCAGGTCGGAATAGTAGATATGCACATTGTCGATATCGGTATACATAGCCGAGCCGACGAGTGTACCGAGAGCTGATGTATTTTCAGTGCCATTCACCTCTGTGTCTACCATGATCAGATTCTTGATATAGGCATGCTGAGAAGATGTGCCCTCAGCCTTGGCGAAGAGACCGCAACCGCCATCATTGTCAGCATTGACAGACAGACCATAGATGTAATGGTTATTACCATCGAAACCACCATTGAGCACTATCGGCGTCCAGTCGACATCGCTGAGGTCAAGGTCCTTGTCAAGCACGAAATAAGAGGAAGAATTGGATGAAATCTGCTGGAAATCCCCTGCGCTGGCGATATGATAGGGATCCTCCTTCGTACCGGAACCACCGGCAAACTTCTCGAGAGGAAGATGATAATAATCCACTCTGAAGGTATTAGCCGAAGTATTGTGGAAAGCTACGAAGAGCATCGGGTCAGTGTCAATATTGAGGATAGAGCCGTTGGAATAGGCGCCATCTTCTTCATTGCCCATGAACTCCTTGATCACCGTGCCATCTTCATGAGCGACACAAAGTTTGGTGTCGACTATGCTCGAGTTCTCTCTCTTCACCTTGGCGATGTAGATATAGTCAAAATCATCGTCAGTGTCGAAGAGGTCCTTCTTCACATAGTCATTATAGTTGATCGGGTTATAGAGTTGTCCTTGGGGTCCGAGGTTAAACTTAACGAAACGGTCGAAACTCAGATCCTGGTTGAGCCAAGCCGACATAGCGATTACATTACCCTCAGAATCACTCTCGGCTTCGCCGATACCCACCAGGTATTTGTAGCCGCCCTCGCACTCGATGCGGTCGAGGCTTGATGAGATGTTCTTACCCTCTACCGTGGCGGGGAGGACACCCACACTCTCGGCAGACTGAAGATTGACAAATTCGTATGCTTGGGAGCCATCTGCATTTGTGAGTAGGAAGGCTATCTGTTCATCTTCACCCGGGATCGAAGAGAGTTGCATCCAACTTCCCACCTTGTCGTGGATATGCTTTACCACTTCTCCCGACTCGCCGTATGCGTCGAAAGAATATTCGTAAGAGTCACTTGCCACATCATAGTCATAGTGAGTTACGATCACATTCACCTGGTCGTCTTGAGAGAAGAAACCCTTGGTAAAGTCCTTGTTCGAGAAGAGACCCACACCATGCATAGAGGGCATCACGCCGGTAGTCTCTAAGGGGATGTTGATGTCTACCACCTTCTCATAGCTCTGATTGTATACCTCGGCGATAAACGAGTTGTCCTCGCTATAGATCATATTGCCGGTCATATAGTCGTAAGAAGCGACATAGGGCTTGGCATAGCGAGCGAGCATGTAGTAGAAACTACCATCGAGATATTTCATATCGAAGAGCTGACCGTCAGTATAGTAAGTAGTCTCTTCATCAACGACAAAAGTATGTTCCACCACGGGAAGAATGCTGTCGTCGGCATAGGTCGACTTACGGAGGATATCGATCTGGAGCACTCTTACAGTTTCGCCATTGATCTCGCCATTGTCGTAATGAGCCAGAGCGAAGCGTTCCTTCTTATCCCAAGTGCTGTTGCCGGCACTCACGAGCATACCGGTCTCATAGCCCTCATATTTTGCCACCTCATAGCCGGTGTTGTCATAGATGGCGATATCGCCGGTGGCTACTCCCGGAGACAAAATACGATGGATGTAGACCATCACTTCGAAGGTAGAAGTATTGCGATCGAAGAATGACTTGGAGATCTGGCCGTAAGGTTGGATCACATTGACCGAAACATCATCGGGGATAGAGATCGAGAACTCCCCCTGCTTCTGATGCTTGCCATCATAGATAGTAACCTGCGAACCGCCATAATAATATGGATTCGACGGGCTGGCAGTCAGAGTCTGTTCATAAAACCAATCCGAGCCATCGGGGCCTATCAGCGTACCCCAGCTCTGGATGCCGGTAGCAGTGGCATCGGGTGTAGCCGGCGCGGCAAAAGGAGCCGAGAGCGACGGACGAGAGATCAGCCCGTTGGCATTCTGCTCAATTCGTGGGCTTATCGCTGCGAAGGGGTGTGACACCTCTCCACGCAATTTCTCCATCTTCGACTGAGGCATCGCTACTCCCGCTGTGGCGGAAATGCCGAGCCCTGCAATCAAAAATGTAGACAATAATAGTCTTGATTTTTTCATACGGTTCTATTTAAAAAATTAACAATTCTATATCTTTTCCAATATGCAAATCAGCCTTGGCACATTTCTATCGACAATTACAAAATTACATTTTTTTTATTAATTATCAAACCAAAAAAAAGAGATAAAACAACAAAAGACACAAATGCAACAAACATTCATGTCTTTCGCTATCATTATATTAAATCGTATTTTCGATTATCTTGGAGTAATTGTAAATGTGATGGAGCCTCGAGCCGAGGGGGTATCTTTATCTTCATTCCATCTGGCTTTAAGAGCCGCCTTCTCACACGCCTTTCTGATTGAACCGGAGGGGTCTTGTCCGGACACGAGGCGAGTGCTTGTCGATCCGGGCACTACCCTGCCATTGGCATCGACCGACAAATTAACTCTCACCACTACCTTGTTTTGAAGGGCTACCGAAGGCTTGGGGCATCCCTTGAAGGTACGTCCCGACACATTGCCTGACACACCGACACCGGTGCCTCCGGCGCCTGACGAACCGGTCTTGCCCGATTCGGTGCCATTGTTGGGAGAGAATTTATTGGCCACTTTCGAAGTCACCTTCTTCTTCTCTTCGTCGCTCACGGGAGGAGTCGTGGCTTTCACGTTGCTCTCCTTGGGCTGTGTGATCGGTTTTTCGACTTGGGGAGCAGGCTTGGGATTCTTGTCGGGCACCACCAGTTTGGTGTTCTCTTGCTCGCTCTCGGCAGGCGTGCCCTGCAGGGCGGGAGCAGGCTCATCATGCTCCGTAGCATTCACCTCACCGAGATCTTCGAGGATCTCCGGCTCGACGAACAATTCTTCGGTCTGTATCTGTGGTTCATTCTCGGCATGAGCGAGTTGCATCTTGTCAAACGACAGATAGCCGAAGATAAGGATGAGCATAATGAGAAGCGCCACCAAGAGGGTGACCGCAGCCGCTATGATCTTATCGCGTCTATATTCTTGCATGATCAGCGAAGTTGGGTTAGAAAGTGATTATTCCGGATCCCTGACACGAGTGGAGAGCACCATCTTCAACTTATTGCGAGCGGCGACATCGAGCACACGCACCACCTTGCCATAGTCCACCACCGAGTCGGCATAGAGGGCAATGGCACGAGTCGAGTCGAGCGCCTGAATATTGCGCAATTCGGTCTCAAGTTGGGCAAGTTCGATCTTCCGAGGGATGCTCAGCACTTGGGTAGAGTCATTACGATCCGCCACAAGGAAGAGTTCGTTGTCGGCATTGATATACACCTCGGTGATCGGCTTGGTGGAGGTCTGCTCGCTGCTCTGAGGGAGGTTGACATCGATCGCACTCGGGAAGATGATGGTTGAAGTCACCATGAAGAAGATGAGCAGGAGGAATATCACATCGGTCATCGACGACATCGAGAAGGTGTCGAGCGATTGGAAATTACGTTTTAGTGCCATCCTTTAAGATAAATTATAAGGAGGTTAATTGGATATAACGAAAGAGGGAGAGGAGGGATTATGCCGGCTCGTTGAGCAGGTCCATAAATTCCATAGTCTTTGTCTCGAGGGAGTTCATCATCCGATTGATGCGCGCCACGAGATAGTTGTAAGCGAAGAGTGCCACCACACCGACCACCAGACCGGCGACAGTGGTGACCAGCGCCTGATAAATACCATTGGAGAGGACTGTGATATTGGCAGCCGTGCCGGCATTGGCGAGAGAATAGAAGGCATCGATCATACCGATCACCGTACCGAGGAATCCCAACATCGGAGCGCCGGCAGCAGTAGTAGAGAGCCAGGGGAGACCCTTGCCGAGGTTGGAGATCTCGATATTACCCTCATTCTCGATAGCCACGAGCACATCGTTCATGCTTCTGCCGATGCGCGATAGACCCTTGTCGATGAGTCGAGCGTAGGGAGTATTGGTCTTCTTGCAGAGATTGCGAGCAGACTCGATGTCGGCATCATGGACATAGTCGCGGATGCGCTTCATGAAGGAGTGATCCTCTTTCGAAGCACGAGCGATCACGATGCAGCGCTCGGTGAATACATAGATAGCCGCAAGCAGCAAAATAGCGATAGGGATCATAATATAGCCGCCATCCATCACGAGCGACCAAAAGGATAATTTAGTCATGACCTTATGTTGTTTAGTGTTATTTGTTATGAGTTATCGATCACTTCAGACAATCGAGGTAAAGACGGATCGTCTTCTCGATGCCGAGATAGAGAGCGTCGGATATAATGGCATGTCCGATGCTCACCTCGTCGAGCAGCGGGAGCGACTCTTTGAAATATCGGAGGTTGGTGAGGTTGAGATCATGTCCGGCGTTGAGGCCTATGCCGAGTTTCAGCGCCTCTTCAGAAGCCGTGACGAAAGGGGCGACGGCGGCCTCACGATTGGTGGCATAATTGTCGGCGTATGGCTTGGTGTAGAGTTCGACGCGGTCGGCACCGATCGAGGCTGCAGCCTTGACCTGCTCTACTTCGGCATTGACGAAGATCGAGACTCGGATACCGGCATTGCGGAAGCGTGCCACCACCTCGGAGAGGAACTCACGATTAGCCACGACATCCCAACCGGCAGAACTGGTGAGGGCATCGGGAGAATCAGGCACGAGAGTGACCTGTGCCGGCGACGCCTTAATCACAAGGTCCATAAACTCGGGAGTGGGATATCCCTCGATGTTGAACTCAGTCGAGACGATCTTCGACAGCAGGTCGACATCTCTACGAGTGATATGGCGCTCGTCGGGACGAGGATGCACGGTGATGCCCTGTGCGCCGAAGCGCTCACAGTCGATAGCAAAGCGCTCCACATCGGGCACATTTTCGCCACGCGCATTGCGCAGGGTGGCAACTTTATTGATATTGACACTAAGTCTTGTCATAGCAAAAAATTTTTCGGCACGAAATTTGTAGTAATAAATACAAGGGAGGGGATTTGTCGCGTTATATAATAGAGATCTGCCTTCACAGATCACGATTATGACGGGTGTGCCAAGCCGACTGCGACCTCCGAACCCTTCAAGGGAACAAAATTACAAAAATTTTTACAATAGTAAAAGAGAAAAGCGTATGACAGCAAGAGAAGCCCTATCGGCAGTAAGAAAAATCGAAGGAGATATGCCCCAAAAGCATGTCGAGAGCACTCTACCCTTGCTCGAAGTGCTGCCTCTCCTCTTGGAGGCTCCCGGCAGGGAGTTGGGAGTGATGGAGGATGGTAATTTGATCGGCAAGATCGACCAGACGTCTCTGCTTGAGGCATTGGGACACTTGATCACACCACGCGATGACAGCAGTATTATCGAGGTGGAGTGTGACCCGGAACAGTATAGTGCATCTCGACTGGCGCATGCCATCGAGGATGCCGATGTCCATTTGGTGGACTTGCTGAGTCATCCCACGCCCGACGGTCATATCCGAGTGACTCTGCGCATCCGATGCGAAGATGCCGAGGGGGCTGCGCATAGCCTGCGCCGATATGGATATGATGTGGTCGATGTCTATCAGCAGTCTAACCTGGATCATACCGCCGCCTACGAGCGAATACTCGCAGTCAGAGCCCTTATCAATGTGTAACCCTCTATAACCCCACCCCATCCATGATAGCATTGTATGGAAATAGCAAGCAAGGTGACAATCTTGCCAAACTTGGCAGACTCTTTGACATGATCGAAGAGCGAGGCAAGGAAATAATCGTCTATCATCGTTTTGCCGACTATCTCACAGAGCATCAACTATGGCGACCGAGTATGAAGTCGGCACGAGTCCTGCCGCCGGAGGTTACGATGCTGATCAGCCTGGGCGGCGACGGCACATTCCTGCACACGGCAGCATGGGCGAAGGGTCGCGAGATCCCGGTGATGGGTATCAACACCGGACATTTAGGCTATCTTGCCGGTTTCACCCTCTCCCGATTTGATGAGATCGAGAGGGCGCTTGACGGCGCATACGACATCTCCCCACGCATCACACTGCAAGTCAAGTCTACCGAACTCCCGGAGGATTTCGACACATACGCTCTTAACGAGATCTCGGTGGTGAAGGGCGATACGACCTCGATGGTGGATATTCAGGCATATCTCAACGGCACATATTTGGCGAACTACTTGGCAGATGGCGTAGTGGTGTCGACCCCGACGGGGAGCACGGCATACAATCTGTCGTGTGGCGGACCGATCTTACAGCCAGGCATCGGAGATATGGTGATCACACCGATTGCCCCCCATTCGCTCACGTTGCGACCGCTGGTGCTCGGCGAGGATTCGATTCTGAGATTGGAGGTGAGCACACGTGGCAGCGAGTGTCATATAGGAGTGGATGGCAAGACATTTGCCGTGCCCAATGGCACTGTGCTGATCATCACCAAGTCGCAGCGCCGAGTCTTTGTGGCTCAGCCCAAGGGCACAGACTTCATCGGCGTGCTTCGCGACAAACTCCGCTGGGGACAAAGATAACAGCGGCGTCAATAGCACCTTATAAGCGCAAACAGAGGGTGGATCACATCGCGAGATTGATCCACCCTCTGCTTATATCGTAGCGTCTGATTCTGTTATTTCTTAGGCGTCTCTACGGGAGTTTGAACCGGCTTCTCAGCAGGAGCATTGACAGGAGCCTCAGCCTTGGGAGCCGGAGCTGCCTTTTGTGCCGGAGTGTTCACCGGAGCCGGAGCTGCACTCGCAGGAGTCGGAGCCTCAGTCGTGGTGATGCTCGATACGTTCACCGGAGCCTTTACGCAGAATGCTGCACAGATCGAGAGCACACAGATCACGATAGCGAGTGTCCATGTAGCTTTCTCGATAAAATCAGTTGTCTTACGATAACCTAAATATTGGTTACCACTTGAATAGTCGGAGGCAAGACCGCCACCTTTGGATTTCTGGATAAGCACCGCACCTATCAGTACGATACTTGCGATAACGATGATAATGCTAAAAAAGATATACATATCTTAAAAAATATTAATTTCCGTTATAATCGATCTGTTAAGAAGAGAAAATCGAATCAAGAGTCAGCAGATTTCTGATTTTCTATCAATTTCTTAAGAAATCGCATTTGGTATGCAAAGTAAATACTTTTTTTTGGATTATTCAAACTTAATTCTTGAATAATTTCCAAAGCTTTCTGATAGTTATGGTTTTTTACCATCAATTTGAAGAGAGCTTCGGAGAGTTGGGGGGTATCAGCGCCGGGATTGGGAGTCGCCGGTTGAGATGCTTGAGGCGCAGTCTTTGGGGTGGTTTTGCCTGTCCGCTTGGGAGTCTTGGGAGGCACAGCGCTGAGGAAAGCATCTATAGCATTGGCGGTTTGATCCGGTTCGGCATTTTGCTCCTCATCGGGAAGATCGTCGGCAGACTCATCGATCATAGAAGCATAGTCGATGGCAGGGGCAGTGATTATAGCCTCCGCCTCGGAGGGTTGATTGGCACTATTGGGGGCAAAATGATCGATAAAAGAAGAGATGGTATCTTCTGTAGATAACTGAGGGGGGAGCAGATCGGGATAGAAATGAGCGAACTCCTCGGGGTCTATACCGAGGATGGCTCTGAGAGCATCGTCATCGCCGACAGAAGCGGCGATGATGCGAGCCAGCTCCAGGCGGCGTTCGCCGGTGGCTTCCGCTAATTCATCGATGGCGGGGATGATAAAGTAGGGATTTTCGTTCATAGGCGGGAGAGTTACCAGTTGCCGAATGTGGCGTTAAATATCAGGTTGACGATCTCTTCGCTGATCTGCTGGCACAGGTCGTCTTGCACATCAGTGAGCATCAGCGAGGCATCGAATTGACGATAGGCGGAGAATGACTGGTCGATGCTGTTGGCAGGATTCTTCGTGTCGGTATATTTGACTCTCACGGTGATGGTGAGGCGTGTCTCGGTGGCGTAGGCATCCGTACCGACCGACTGCGGAGAGAGTGAATAGCCGGTGATCTCCCCTTCGAGGCGAAGGTCGGCATTGTTGGAATCGACCTCTTGAAGGCGAGTGTTGCGATTCACATAATTGAGAAGTTCATTCTCGAATGTCTGCTGAAGAGGGGGATATACCAGAGCTGCACGGATCGGGAAACTACCGATATCCACCGTCTTATAGATGTCATAGTTGATGGATGATCCGTTGAGCGTGTATCTCGGCACGCAGTCGGAACATAGACCCATCAGCAAGATGGAGCACACGATCAGAATAGCCTTAGATTTCATACTCCTGGATTTTACGATAGAGTGTACGGATAGATATGTTTAGGTCTTTGGCAGTCCGGCTTTTATTGCCGTTGTTGCGTTTGAGCGCCTCGATGATGGCTGATTTTTCAGCAACATCGAGCTGAGACATAGGCTGGGAGATATCCACCACATCATTGTAATTGACCAAAGAAGAGACTGGGCTTATCGGAGAGAAAGAGTCTTTCTCTTGGGAGAAATCGACTTTGCCCGACTTGAGTAGCTTTTTGAGGTCTTCGACCTCATTTTTGAGTGAGAGGATGAATTGCCACATCATCTTTCTTTCGGTTTCGGAGTCGACAGCGCTATATGTAGAAGCCACCGCGGGAGTAGAGAATCCGCTATGGTCGATGTGGATATAGTCCATGATATTATCGCGCGAGATGCGTTCGCCGGCATGGAAGAGAGCCAATTGTTCTACCATATTCTTGAGTTGGCGCACATTTCCGGGCCAACGATAGAGTGCAATAGTGTGAAGAGCCTCTTCAGAGAAGGTGATCTCATCGGTCATATATTTGCGTGAGAAGTCGGAGGCAAATTTTCGAGCGAGCAGAGCGATATCATCGCCGCCACGATCATGGAGGTTGGGCACCTGAATAGAGATCGTGGAGAGACGATAATAGAGGTCTTCGCGAAACTTATGTTGTTTCACGGCATCGAGGAGGTCGACATTGGTGGCAGCGACGATACGCACATCGGTGGTTTGCACTTCCGATGATCCGACCTTAAGGAACTCCCCCGATTCGAGCACGCGAAGCAGGCGAGCCTGCGTGGTGAGGGGAAGTTCAGCCACTTCGTCGAGGAAGAGCGTGCCGCCGTTGGCCTCTTCGAAATATCCCTTGCGTGCCGAGATGGCTCCGGTAAATGAGCCCTTCTCGTGGCCGAAGAGTTCCGAATCTATTGTCCCTTCCGGGATTGCTCCGCAGTTGACCGCGATATATTTCTTATGCTTACGAGCCCCAAACTGATGGATGATCTTTGGGAAAAACTCCTTGCCCGAACCACTCTCGCCGGTGACAAGCACCGAGAGATCGATTGGCGCCACACGAATAGCACTCTCGACAGCCGCCATAAGAGCCGGCGACTTGCCGATGATGCCGAAGCGTTGCTTGGCTTGCAAGATGGTAGCATTATCTATTTGTGGCATTGAGTAGTATGATGATTGGAGATGTTGTGGATTATCGTAGATGTCGGTAGAAACATTGAGAACTGCCCGGAAAGCAGATGGAGAGGATGTCGAGTTATTTATTCTCTTTAAGAACGTATGTATGCTGACGCAACATCAAGCCAAGTTCCTTGACATCTTTATATTTTGCTTGCTCTTCAGGCATGATGGGCTCGCCGAACGAAACATGAATCTCCTTGCCGGTCTTTTTGAAGAGTTCGCGAGGGAGACGCAAAGTGCGGAGGCGCCAGTCGATCATGCCGAGGATATTGAAGAAGGTGGAATTATGCTGGTGGAAATACACCGGCACGATAGGCACCTTAAGTTGAGCGATGAGTCTGAGCAACGAGGGTTGCCATTCGCGGTCGGAAATATGCAGAGTTTTATCGACCTTAGAGACAGCGCCGGCGGGGAAGAAACCCACAGGATGACCATCGCGAACATGAGCGATGGTGCGGCGCACACCGAGCATAGAGGCAGTGCGCTTAGCCTCATTGCTACTACCCATGGCATCTACGGCGATAAAAGATGGGCGCATCGCCGTGAGGTAGTTGAGGAACATATTTACCATCACCTTGAAATCGGGACGATGACGCCCGATGATGTCAAGGAGGAGTATACCATCCAAGGCTCCGAGGGGGTGATTGCTGACAGTGATAAATGGCTTTCCTTCGAAGCGATCGAGCACCTCCTCGTTGTCTACACGCTTCTGAATGCGGAAGGCATCTTCAATCAGGAGGTTGGCGAAGGAAATACCGGTGGTATAGCAATATCGGCTATGCACATCGTTACACTTGTCAAGCCACAGGAAGCGCATCAGTTCCTTCGCCAAAAAGGGAAAACCTTTGATTGGCGGCACCATGCGCTGAATATCCTCGAGAGTAAATATTTCAGGTCTGACACCTTCCGGGCAGACCCGTGGGTAATCCGATTTAGTTATATCTGTTGATTCCATAAACAAATTACAACCACAAAATTACAAAAAAAAGATGGTCTATGAAAACATATAGAACACAAATAAGTGCCAATATCCCAAAAAATTGCAAAAAGTCCCAAAAAGATGAGAGGCTTGGCGCCATAGCGCTAAGCCTCTCTGCAAGGTGGCGATTACCTACTCTCCCGCTTTCGCAGTACCATAGGCGTGATAAGGTTTAACTTCTCTGTTCGGAATGGGAAG
>SFMJ01000032.1 GCA_004553095.1 Bacteroidales bacterium | reverse complement strand
GTAGCTCAACTGGATAGAGTATCAGCCTTCTAATCTGTGGGATCTGGGTTCGAGCCCCACGCGGATCACAGAAGGGTCACAAATTCAACATGAGTTTGTGGCCTTTTTTCGTGTCTGTAAGCGGTTGTATACCAGCATTTATCAATTTGGTAAATTTCAGTGTTAGAAGGATTTAGCACAAATAGGCTCAACGATGGATTTCCTCTTATGGCTGGAGGAACGTATAGACATGCGCCCCGTCGGTGAATCCACCAGACGACAGCATAAAGTCATGCTCTCGTGCCTCCGGGAGTTCGGTTATGGACTTCGAAAACTAAAACGTTGGCAAGACGTAACAGGCCGTCCTATGTACATCGAAACAACCATTAATTCGGTAAAAGTCACCTTTGACCTTCAGACCCGCGGAGCTAATGTCGCTAAAAATGTCGCTAAAAATGTCGCTAAAAACTTAACCGACCGACAGCAACAAATCATAGCACTTATCACCGACAATCCACAAACCACAAGAGCTGAAATAGCTAATGCTCTCGGTGTCGCCACCAAAACAATTGAGCGCGAACTAGCTGCTATCTCTGACATTATCCGCTACGTCGGATCTAAAAAAGGTGGTCACTGGGAGATAATTAAATAATATGCAAAACTAATATTATGGCATTCGAAGCTAAAGAAGATAAAATATTTAAGTTATTATCTCAAAATCTTTTAGAGATACCTCGTAACCAAAGAAAATATGTATGGGACAAGACTAATTGGTCAGACTTGCGTATGGCATAATATCAAGAGCTAATCGAAAAATTTGAAGATTTACACATTTTTTTCGATTAGATTGCTTTCTATGCATTGCAAAAGCCCCAAAACAAAAGGTACGAATATTTGCGATTGAGGAAGTGTAAAGGTACGAATATTTGCGATTGAGCCGGCAAAGGTAGGAATAATTGCGATTAGGAGGGGTGGAGGGGGTGATTTTTTGTTAATTGGGTGGTGGGAGAGTATAAAAATGTTGAAAAATTGGGTATGAATCAGAATTTATAGGTATATTTGCATTATAAAAGGACTTTTTGCCTGCGGAGTGGGCGGAAGGTGATGCAAATATAAAGAGATATTATGGATATATCAGTTGTAATACCCTTATATAATGAGGCGGAATCACTGCCGGAACTAACGTCATGGATCGAGCGAGTGATGAGCGAACATGGTTTTTCGTATGAGATCATCTTTGTCAATGACGGGTCGACCGACTCGAGCATGGATGTGATCAAGCAGTTGGCGATTCGCAATAATGCGGTACACGCCATCTCCTTCTCACGCAATTATGGCAAATCGCCGGCGTTGAACACCGGTTTTGCACGCGCCAAAGGAGATGTAGTGATCACGATGGATGCCGACCTTCAGGACTCCCCCGATGAGATCCCGGAGCTCTATCGGATGATCACCGAAGATGGCTACGACCTCGTGTCGGGATGGAAGAAGAAGCGCTATGACCCTCTGTCGAAGACTATCCCCACCAAGCTCTTTAACGCCACGGCACGCCGCGTGTCGGGGATCAAGAACCTCCACGACTTCAACTGTGGTTTGAAGGCATATCGCAGCGAGGTGGTGAAGCATATCGAAGTGTATGGCGACATGCACCGCTATATCCCCTACCTGGCGAAGAATGCCGGTTATAAGAAGATAGGCGAAAAGGTGGTGCACCATCAGGCACGCAAATATGGCGTCTCGAAATTCGGCCTCGACCGCTTCGTGAATGGCTACCTCGACTTGGCAACACTCTGGTTCCAATCAAAATTCGGCATCAAACCGATGCACATCTTCGGGCTCTTGGGCTCGCTGATGTTCGTGATCGGTTTCCTCGCCGTGGTGACAGTGCTGGTCCTGAAGATTGTGGCAATGAGCGTCGACAGCTTCCACTTCTACCTCACCAAGTCGGTATACTTCTACCTCTCGTTGGCATTTATGGTATTAGGTGTACAATTCTTCTGCACCGGCTTCATCGGAGAGATGATCACACGCAACTCACCGGAGCGCAACAACTATCTGATCAACGAAGAATTCTAAAAAATTGAGACACACAAAGATGCTCAATCGGCACATACAGGTTCTTAAGGCAACGGTTATGACCGCGGTCGTTCTTCTGCTGCTCGTCGGCATGGGAGGATGTGGCGATGCATGCTCGGAGAACAAGAATGCGCTCCCCTTGGCAGGCATCTACAGCAAAGAGATGCCGGGGAGCGAGGTGAGCGTTGACTCCCTCGAGATCAAGGGTGTCGACGTGAAGGGAGATTCGATCCTCTCCTCAGCCGATAAGGTTATCAGCGAAGTCTACCTACCCTTCCGCATCGACAGCGACACGACACGCTACGCCCTGCGGCGCTACGGGCCTCACGCCGGCATCGATACCCTCACCTTCATCTACAACCGCCGTCCGCAGTTGACGAGCATCGAGTGTGGCGTCAGCTATCTCTTCGAGATAATCGATATCCAATATGGCGGCGAACTGATCGACTCGGTGAGTTGCCCGAGGGGTTATATCGACAACGCCAATATCCAGAACTTACACATCTTTCTGAAAGGAGTGACAACAGAACAAGCGCCATGGTAATAAAGATAAGACATATTGTGGCTATACTTCTGATTGCCACCACGACGATGGCTCTTCGGAGTCAGAACCCGGAGGGAGAGATAGCTTCCGGCGATAGCATCGTTCAGAACGAGATGAACGTTATGAACGACAGTATCGTCAGAGACAGTATCGTCGGGGATAGCGTTAAGGCTTTAGCTAAGAGGGTGTTGACACCTAAGAGCACGCCGGTGGATGTCGACGATCAGCGACAGCGCCCTGTGATGCACTACTTCGACAAGCATGGCGATCCACTCGACGAGCCGGTAATGTTCCTCTCCTCATTAGACACGGTAGTGAAGAAAGAGAAGAAATTCTACTACCCCATCTATAGCGGCGTCAATATTGGTGCCAACTTCGGTGACCTCATCTTCAAGATCTTCGGCCAAGACTACTCGAGCTATGACGTCTGGGCAAATGTGTCGATACGCAATCAATTCTTTCCCACCTTGGAGTGTGGTATCGGATTTGCGAACAGCACACCGGATCATGGCAACTTCACCTACCGATGCAAGCCCTCCTTCTATGCCAAGATTGGCGCCGACTACAACTTCTTCATGCGGAGCGATCCCGGTTATCAGTTTCATTTAGGATTTCGTGTAGGCTTTGCCCACAGCCGCTATGACTTGAAGAATGTGACGATCAACTCCGACTATTGGGGAGAGAGTCAGGGCTTCACCATCAGCGATATAGGCACGACCTGTGTCTATGGGGAAATAGTGGCGGGGCTTCAAGTGAAGATAGTGAAAAACTTCTCCTTGGGGTGGACGGCACGAATGCACTTCCGTCTGCACGAGACCGAGACGGGTTATGGCAAGGCATGGTATGTGCCGGGGTATGGCGGCAATGGGGCCTTCGGCTTCAGCATGTCGGCAATCTGGAGCATACCGAGCAAGCAAGCCAAAGAGGCATACCAAAGAGCCCAAGAAGAGAAAAAGCTCAAGAATAAATAAAAAAAGCCTCCAAAGCAAAAAAAGCCCCCAAAGCAAAAAAAAGCCCCAAAGCCAAACTTTGGGGAACAGTAGCAGAGACTCTCGCTAAGGGGGCTCTTAGAAGTGTAATAGGACGGGGGCTCCGGGGAGGCCTATGAAGGGGTAATCGGGGTGCTTGCTGCGGAAGGCCTTTTGGAGGGCATTGGCATCGTCGAGCGACGTTGTCGTGCCGATGATCGAATAATAGACAGAGCCGGTAGAATTCGCCATGAATGCATCTTTCCAGCCATCATTTTTCAGGTTTTCCGCTGCGGCGCGGGCGTTGGTATCCATCTTAAACATGCCGACAGCGACAGCCCAAGTGCCTTGCGGGCGCTTCTTATCCTCCGTACGGAGTATAGCCCGATTCACATAGACAGTATCAGAGCCGATGATCCTCATCTGAGGGCCGTCATCGCTCAGCAAGCCGGTGGTAGGACGCATCTGCTCGATAGCAGCCTGCTCACGCTTGGCAAGAGCGGCATCGTAGGCCGCCTTATAGTTCTTCTCCGTCGGTTTGCAACCGACAAGGATGGACATCAACATCGCCACCGGAAGGAGGCGTCGTAAAAAAGTAGACGTCCTCCCTCTCAGAGGAGAGAGGGAAGACGTGCTATGAACAAAAAACGATTGTGAAGTCATAATCAATTGACCTAACTTGAATTAGGTATTATCGATAAGAACGAGGGGAGGATTAGTCGATCTGGATGATCAGATAGGAAGTCAGCGACCAGAACTTGTCGGGATTTACGATTTCGACAGTCTTGGGGCTATTCTTCTCGCCGACGATGCGGTAGCTACCCTCAGGCATATTGGTCCAGACCTTGACCTTTTTGGAGTTGGTGGGGATGCTGTGGAGAGTACGCTTATCAGCGGCTACGAAATAAGTGGCATCATACTGACCGGCGAGCACCTTGGTAGAGCCGAGGAACTTCTTGGAGAGGAGCCCCTTATTCTTGAGTTCCTTGTTCGTACCGATGGCATAATAGACTCTATTAGCCTTATTTTCAGCCTCGACAGTAGCGGCTTGCGCCTCCTCCTTGGCGGCAGTTTCCACCTTTACTTGTTCCTGAGTTTCAGCCACTTGTGTATTAAGATCTTCGATCTGACCCTTAGCTGTTGAGAGGTCTTGTTCGAGTTGAGCGATTTTGGCATCCTGCTCCTCGATATGCTTGCGTAGCTGTTGGATAGTCTTTGCTTGGACAGAGTTCTCCTTGCCTGAAGCCTTCACCTTAGCCTCCATCTGAGCGAGGAGAGCCTTGTTTGCAGCGAGTCGAGCCTTGATGCTCGAGAGGTTGTGACGGATCTCAGCGCGACGATCTCCGGACTCAGAATTACCCATATTATAGAGCAAGCCCTCTTGGCTATTGATCGAATCGAGACCGCAATAGATATCGCTCATGAGAAGCATTAGCGAATCATTGAAGTTGGTAGCCTCCTCATATTGAGAAGTAAGATCGGCAATGCGGACAGAATCCTCATTGACTTTTTCCTCATTATTGCCGGCGCAGGCAGCGAGAAGCAGAGCGCAGGCACTCAGTAAAAAAAGAGATTTTTTCATAATAGGAAATATTTAAGTTAATATTTTTCAAACTCAATCAGGGTAGTCGTCTTTTTTACCGGCACGGCGCGGAGCCGGTTCAATAACAATAACAATCTCACCCTTGGGAATGTTCTGAGAGAAATGCTCCACCAGGTTTTCGAGAGAATCTTTCAGGATCTCCTCGTGGAGTTTTGAGATCTCGCGGCAAACGGCGGCGATACGTTGCGGGCCGAAAGCCTGTGCGAGATTTTTCAGAGTGCGAGGGAGTCTCACGGGAGACTCGTAAATGATAACCGTGCGGGGATCGGCGGCGAGTTGGGCGAGTCGAGTAGCGAGACCCTTCTTGAGAGGGAGGAAACCTTCGAACACGAAACGGTCGCAAGGTATTCCGGAGGCGACGAGTGCCGGCACGAAGGCCGTAGGCCCGGGGAGGCACTCCACCTCGATGCCGGCATCGCGGCAAGCACGGGCGAGCATAAACCCGGGATCGCAGATGCCGGGTGTACCGGCATCGGAAACCAGCGCGATATCCTTGCCGGCGAGGAGATCCTCGACGATACCGTCGACGGCGCGATGCTCATTATTGCGGTGATGGCTTCGCATCGGGGTGTGGATATCGTAATGCTTCATGAGCACGGCGCTGGTGCGGGTATCCTCGGCGAGTATCAGATCCGCCTCCTTGAGGACACGAACCGCGCGGAAGGTCATATCCTCGAGGTTGCCAACGGGCGTAGGGACAATATGTAGCATACCGCTCATGACCAGCAGGGCTTAAGGATTTCGAGGAAATCTACCACATCCTCATCCTCGAGGTCAACACCCATCTCCTCGCCGAGATAACGGAGGGCATCCTGATAATCGGGGAGGGTGGCGATATGACGCATCGCGGCGTTGAACTCGGCATCGCTACCGCCGAAGATCGAGCGGCGGAATCGGAATCGGTCATTCAGACAGAAAGCCGGGGGATTGAATCGAGCATGAGAAGACAGGGAGACCGGCTCGGGATCGGGTTCCGGCTCTGATTCATATACCGGCTCGGGATCGGGTTCCTGCTCTGATTCATATACCGGCTCGGGGTCGGGCTCCGGCTCGAGAGTCGGTTCGGGCTCGAGGGTTGGCTCGAGGGTTGGCTCGAGGGTTGGCTCCGGGGTAGGCTCTGCCGGCAGTTGCTTTAGCATAGATTGAGCCTCATCGAGGCGCTTAGCCACGAGGGGAAGGATCGAATCGGTGATCTCCGGACGATTCGTGAGGAGTTCCAAGAGGCCTTCGGCCTCGTAGACTCGGTTCTTTATTTCGTTGATTTTCGATTTATTCATTTGTAAGATAACGTGAGGAGGTAGATATTATTTTTTCTGCAAGATGTAAATTTTGTTAAAAAGAGGCTGATAGGGCTTATGGGGCTCATTGGGCCTTTGGGGCTCATTGGGCCTTTTGGCTCATTGGGCCTTTGGGGCTTACGGATTATAGTTGGGCAGGAAGGTTTTTAGCAGCAGAGTATTTAATTGGCGTCTGGCTTCGGCTCGGTCGGGCAAGTTGTTGAGCATCACCACTACAATGTGGGTGGGAGCGTAGTCATCGTCGAGTTTATAGCCGGCGTAGCATTGTACACCCCTCATCGAACCGGTTTTGAGAGCCAGATACCCTTCGAGGGGAGTCTTGGCGAGGAGGTGTTTGAGAGTACCCTCTAATCCGGCGAGAGGGAAGAATGAAGCATAATAGGGGTTCTTCGACATGATGCGAAGCATATCAGCCATAAAGAGAGCAGTGATCCTGTTAGAGCGTGAGAGACCGGAGCCATCGACGATCTTCACCCCTTTGAGGTTGGCATGTTTATGTCGCCAGAAGGAGAGCATCTGCTCTGCACCTACGGCGGTGGATCCCTTATCGCCGTAGGTAGCGCCGACGAGGCGTAGCATAGCCTCGGCATATTGGTTGTCGCTGCGCATCATGCAAGATCTCATTATCTCGTCGATGGTTGGAGAGACATGTCGGCACACCGGCACGAAGTCGTGGTCGGAACCCTTGACGTTGAGGGCTTGGATGGTGATACCGGCAGCCTTCAAAGAGTTGGTGAGAAGCGATTGGAAATTGGCGATAGGATTTTGCACCGACTTATTGCCGGAGGCATTGTCATGGAAGTTAAAGCCGTGAGTGCCGGTGCCGTAAGCATAACCGAGGTCGCCCGTCTGCCAGGTGGGGTTGATGGAGGGGCCGGGGAATTTCGATTCATCCACCACGATTTTACCGCGGATTGTATCGACTCCGAGAGCCTTGAGTCCTGCCACGATTTCGGCTATGAAATCATCGGACTTGGGGTCGTGGACCGTGTTGATGGCAGGGTCGCCGGAGGCTTCGACGATGATGTCACCCTCGACGATACCGTCATCGACAGGGGCGTTGAGGAAGACCGGCGTGGTATATTGGTAGTCCTCACCCACCTTGCTCAGGAGTGTGGCTATGGTGACACTCTTCGTAATTGAGGCGGGGATCAGTGGGAGGTCTGCATTATGGGAGATGATCTTTTTGCCCGACTTCAGGTCGACGACGAGGATCGAGGTGTTATCAGCATCGACGGCGGGAGAAGCTGTGAAATCGGACACCGGATCAGCCCTCAAGATGAGAGCCAAAGAGAGCAGAAAGATAGAAAGCAGGAATCTATTCATAGGATAGGGACTTTTTAAGGATAAAAAACCTCAGAAAATACAAATTTAGCCAAAGAAAGTGGTAATCACAAAAAAAGTCGTTATATTTGTATTATAATTAAAAAGGGGTAGAAATAAGCTTTTTTTGATGTCAAAATTGTTTACCCTAAGAGTATTGTTATGGAACAACGACGACCTTATACATTTGATCGGGTGATGCGGATTTTGTTTACGCTCTGCATCATCGCCGCGGTGGTGTTTGCCTTGGATGCACTTAGCGGCGTGTTATTGCCATTTTTGGTGGCATGTCTTATCGCCTATATGTTAGAGCCGATAGTGAAGTGGAACAAGCGCTGGATGCATCTGAAGCGGCGATTCTTGCCGGTGACCTTCACCCTGTTGGAGGTGCTGACAGTTTTCGGCATATTCTGTTGGATCTTCTTTCCCTACTTGGCGAACGAATGTAGCCAGATGGCGGCAGTGGTGAAGGCCTACGCCACCAAGCAGATCCAGATACCCTATATCTCGGAGAATATCCACCAGTTCATCCGCGACAACATCGACTTCAACCAGCTGTCGCGTCTTCTCTCGCGCGAGGAGTGGAAAGACCTGATACAGAAGACACTATCCTCCTCGTGGAATGTGCTGACCTCGGGCGTGGCTATCGTGGCGGATGTGGTGAGTTGGATGGTGGTGTTGCTCTACCTGCTCTTCATCATGCTCGACTACGAGAAGCTGGAGAAGGGGGCACGCGGGCTCATCCCGCCGGCACATCGCCGCCTTGTGCTCACCATCATCAAAGATATCACCGACTCGATGAACCGCTACTTCCGTGGGCAATTCATCATAGCCATGTCGGTGGGCATCCTCTTCGCCATCGGTTTTCTGATCATCGGGCTGCCGATGGCAGTGGTGTTGGGCCTCTTCATCGGCATGCTGAATATGGTGCCCTACCTGCAGCTGATCTCCCTGCCGATCACGGCATTGCTCTGCTTGGTCTATGCTGCCGGCACGGGTGGCGGTTTCTGGCTCATTTTCTGGGAGTCGATGGCGGTATATGTCGTGGTGCAGTGCATCCAGGACTTGGTGCTGACTCCGAAGATTATGGGCAAGGTGATGGGATTGAATCCGGCGATTATCCTGTTGGCACTCTCCGTGTGGGGAAGCATCCTCGGATTCATGGGACTCATCATCGCCCTCCCCTTGACCACCCTGCTACTCTCCTATTACAAGCATTACGTAGTCGAAAAGCAAATAGAATAGCTCAATATGACCACCCCACTACCGATAATGTCGATATATGCCGGACTTCCGGAGCAGACGATGGCGACGGAGATGCAGCAACTGCAGCAAGCCATCGACCCGACCTCTAAGGCAGATATGTCGTCACAGCACACCAACGGGATGATTGCCGACTTGGCATGGATCCTCCTGCTTGGGGCGATTGTGACATTGCTCTTCAAGCGGCTGAAGCAGCCGGTGGTGTTGGGCTATATCCTTGCCGGCTTCTTGGCGAGTCCGGCGTTCAGTTATCTACCCTCGATCGGCAATGCTGAGAACATCGACTTTTGGGCGGAGTTGGGTATAGTGATTCTGATGTTTACCATTGGGTTGGAGTTCTCCTTCCGCAAGTTGCTGAAGTCGGGGAGCTCCGCCATCTTCACGGCGCTGATAGTTATCACGGGGATGACCTTTGCCGGTTTTGGCGTCGGCTATATCTTGGGGTTGAATATGATCAACCGGATCTTCCTCGGGGGGATGATCTCGATGTCATCGACTACGATTATCATGAAGGCTCTGAGCGACTTGGGAATGCGGCAACGCAAATTTGCCTCCTTGGTGTTGGCGGTGCTGATCATCGAAGACCTCTTTGCGGTCTTGATGCTGGTGTTGCTCTCCTCGATGGCGGTGGGCGATGTGGAGGGTGGCGAGCTGCTCTTCTCGATCGGCAAGCTGGTGTTCTTCCTGATTATCTGGTTCGTGGTCGGGGTCTATCTGCTGCCGACCTTGCTGACCCTCCGGCGACGACATCTCAACGATGAGAGCCTCTTGGTGGTGTCGATGGGGTTATGTTTTGCCATGTCAGTATTTAGCGTGGCATGCGGATTTTCGCTTGAGTTGGGGGCCTTCGTGATGGGCTCGGTCTTGGCAGGCACAGTGATGGCAGAGCGTATCGAGAAGGTGGTGACACCGATCAAGAACCTCTTCGGGGCAGTCTTTTTTATATCTGTGGGTATGATGGTGGATCCGGCGGTATTGGTGGAATATTGGGGAGAGATCCTGCTCTTAGCGGGTGTTGTGATCGTCGGTATGATCATCTTCGGCACGCTGGGAATGCTTGTGACGGGTCAGAACCTGCGGGTGGCAATCGAGAGTGGCTTTACGCTGACACAGATCGGAGAGTTCTCCTTCATCATCGCCTCGTTGGGGATGAGCCTCGGGGTGCTTGAGCCGAGCCTCTACCCTATCATCGTGGCGGTGTCGGTGGTGACGATCTTCACGACGCCCTACTTCATTAAACTTGCGGCACCGGCAGCCGACTTTATCGAGCGGCATCTCCCGGAGGGGTTGCGATTTCTTATCGACCGCTATTCGGGACAGAGTTATGACACTAACGAGACCCGTCGCCTCTGGAAGGAGGTGTTGGGACGCTATATATGGAGGATCCTACTCTACTCGGTGATCTTGCTGGCAGAGTTGCTGGTAGCGCAGAAGGTGGTGTTTCCGATGTCGGAGAAATATCTCGGCGACTTCGGCCATGTGATAGCCACGGTAGTGACAGCGGCGGCGATGATCCCCTTCATCTATGCCTTGACATCGAGCAGCACCAAGACTTCGGAGAAGATCCGTCTACACCAGACAGCAGCCTTTGCCGATGTGCCGTTGATCATCATGCGCATCATCCGCTATCTTGTGGCGCTCTTCTTTGTGATATACTTCACATCGGTGGCATCCTATTCGACGCTGATCGGATGGGTGGTCGGCGCGGTGTGCTTCGTGGTGATTGCCACGTTGTCGGGGCGCAAGTTGGTGAGGCGTTACAGCCGCATGGAGAACAAATTCTTAGAGAATCTCAACATCCGGGAGAACACACGTCTCGGAGTGAACAATAACTTGGTAGATGATATGCACCAGGCCTTCATCGAGATCGACCATGACACACCCTTCGCCGGGGACCGTCTTATGGACTCGGGGTTGCGTCGCGACTATGGGGTGAGTGTGTCGAGCATCCAGCGGGGAGAGAGCTATATGCCCTTGCCGGCGAAGGAGGCTCGTATCTTGCCGGGAGATGTGATCGGCGTGATAGGCACCGACGAGCAGTTGCGCCGGCTCAACATTGACTTGGAGGAGTCGCGTCGGTTGGCGATGGAGCGAGAGATTCGCACGTGGAAGCCCTTGGAGATCGCCAGCCTGAGACTGACGGCGGAGTCGCCGGTGGTGGGCATGCAGCTTCGCGACACCGACCTGCGCCATGACTTCTACTCGATGATCGTCAAGGTGAAGCGCAAGGAGGAGTTCATGCCGGCATTGCCGGAGTTGGTGCTCCAAGCGGATGATGTGATCTGGGTGGTGGGTGATCCCGATTACTTCGATGCCCTCAAGGGGGAAACAGACGGAAAGAAATAAGAGCGTACGCTCTAACATACAAATCAATATATTACAACAAAGTGGAATTAGGTATGAGATTGAAGAATCTTACAGCCATCGGGCTGATGTCGGTGGTGATAGCATCCTGTGGGACCAAGGGTCTCAAGGAGGATCGTCAAGATAGTATGGATATGTCAGACAGCACGGCAGGCACTGAGGTGAGTGCAGTATTGGGGGATAGTGTGTTTTATATCACGGCAGATTCGATAGGCGCGGTGCATGTGGGGGAAAAGATCTCGGCATTGCCGCCGGTGGTGGATTATCTCTATGATGCGATGGTTACCACGCCGACACCCGATGCTATGGCATATACCTTCTTGCTGAATAATGTGCCTCAATTCACGGTCTATGACTTCATGCGGGGCGAAGTGGATGTGATTGCCTTGGAGGGGAATGAGCTGAGTGTGAACACGCCGGATGGGGAGTTGCGTGTCGGCGACAGTTTCAAGCGCGTCTTGGGGCTGAAGGGGGTTGAGTCGGAATGGATCGACCTGGATGATACCGGGGTATGGTACTGGAAGTGGAACGGGCTCTACTTCGGGGTGGATGAGACCAACCTGAGTGACGAGCAAGGGGAAGCCCTCTGCGACGGCAAACTGCCGCCCCGCGCCTCGCTCCTCGGAGACGAAGTAAAAATAGGCTACATAGCCACCGGCCTCCCCTTCTAAAAAAGCCAAGAACGCAAGAACATCAGGAACGTCAGGAACGAAAATAAAATAATTAAAAAGAAGAAAGAATATGGGAGTGAAGTTCGGATCTACTGCCGGATATATGTATATGGATATGTGGGTGCTTGCCGGCATAATCCAGTTGGGGACGTTCAGCTTCTGCCGGCGCTTCCTGAACCAGAGCAACGACCCATGCGGCAGATTATTCGACCAGATGACACAGGCGGCTCGTTCGGGTCAGGCAAATATCGCCGAAGGAGTATCGCGCCATCAGACATCTAAAGAGACTGAGATGAAGTTGGTGGATGTGGCTCGCGCCAGCATCAACGAGCTGAGCAATGATTATACGCCTTTATCCTTATGGCCAACAAGCAAGTGGCGTGGCGCAACGACCACCCCGAAGCCATAAAACTGAGAACGATAAAGCCGGATGCGCCAAACTATGGCGAGGACATCATGCATGATATGACGGAGCATGTGCTCAAGCAGAAGGAGCGTTTTGACCCTTGGATAGAGAGTGACGACATGATTTGTTCAGCCAATGCTCTACTGGTTCTATGCTCGCGTGTCAACAGCATGATAACTCGATATTTAGACAATAGGCTTGAGACATTCAAGCAGGAGGGAGGTTTTGCTGAGAACATGACAAAAGAGCGCCTCGAAGTGCAACGGCAACAGAGTGTGACGGAAGGAGCTCCGACATGTCCTAAGTGCGGGGCGCCGATGGTGCAACGCTACGCGAAGCGTGGCGTCAATCAGGGGAAGGCGTTCTGGTCTTGCAGCAGATACAGGGAGAC
>SFMJ01000188.1 GCA_004553095.1 Bacteroidales bacterium | reverse complement strand
ATTCGTGGTAATGATTATAAAGTAAGGCTCACCAATGCATCCAGTGGGATTCAGTCATCCCTCCCGATGTGTATTGTTTCAGAGTATTTGAGCAGCAAGATTTCTAACAAAGAAGAAATCAAACTCTCTAAAGAAGAAAAAGACAAATTGGAGAAAAGAGTGGCGGAAATCATGCAGAATGATGAATACTCAGAGAGTATTAAAGATATGATGATTCGTCAGCTTTCATACGTCAATAGATATAATCAGTTTATAAACATCGTTGAAGAGCCGGAATTGAATCTTTTCCCTCGCTCGCAGATGCAGACACTCTGCTCTTTGATTTCCAACAATGCAAGTTCCGATGAGAATATGTTGGTATTTACAACTCATAGTCCATATTCATTGGCTATTATCAATACAATGATTATGGGTGCCAAAGCATACGCCAATGCCGATGAAGAGCAGAAGAATCAGATAGAGACTATTTTGCCGACAAGATATCAAATTCACGAAGATGATATAGCTGCTTATCGCCTATCATCATGTGATGCGAACTATTGTCAATCCATCATTAATGCCAATACAGGGCTTATTTCGAAAAATGAATTAGATTCTGCATCTGACGATATTATGCGTATTTTCAACTCTTTATACCAATTATATGCCAAAACTCTCGCCAAATAATGACTTACCTAAAGCCATCAGAAATATCAGGCTATGCGCTGCATTAAAGAATTGTGGCGCGATTAGTGTGGCTGATGCTTTCGACAAGAGCTCCGCAATGAAGCTTTATGTAAAGACGTTTTTGTAGAGCGCGTTCTATGGCAGAGAATGAGAATAGTTATAAGAGCATACTGAAGGGTACTTCTATCTTGGGGAGTGTCCAGGTGTTTCAGATTTTGGTCAATCTGATCCGGGGGAAGTTTGTCGCTATGTTCCTCGGGCCGGAGGGTATGGGCATTGCCTCCCTTTTCAATTCCTCTGCCAACACGATAAGTCGCTTCGCCTCGTTGGGGTTGAATCTATCCTTTGTCAAGGAGGTGGCATTCCACCGCGACGAGCCTGACAAGTTGGCACAGACCATACGAATCGCCAAACTATTGGCAATCCTCACAGCCATTCTCGGTGCGTTGGCGACACTGCTGTTGGCGACGCCGCTCAGTATTTGGACCTTCGGCTCGCCCGACTATGCCTGGCAATATGCACTGATGGCTGTGGCTATCTTCTTCATGGTGGCAGGCTATGGCGAGTGCTCTATACTACAGGGGCTCCACAAGGTGAAACTGATCTCCATTACCTCCTTGGCGGGAGCCCTATCGGGATTACTCTGCGGCGTACCCCTCTATTACTTCTTCGGGGCCCGCGGCATCGTGCCGGCGATGATCATCCTCTCAGTCACTTCCTACGTCTGCTATCGTATTGGACTTATCAAGGGTGTGCCCAAGCGGAAGGTAAGATTGAATTGGAAAGAACACATGCCGGTGGCGAAGAAGATGCTCTCCACAGGCATCATCCTCTTGTCATCCTCTTTGATCAATACCTGTTGCACCTATCTGATCAATATCTTCGTGCGAGTCTATGGCGATTTGGCAGATGTCGGTCTCTTCAACGCTGCCAACAGCATCACCATGCAATATGTCGGAGTGGTGTTCAGCGCCATGGCACTCGACTACTTTCCGAGGCTCACGGCAGTGGCAGAGGATATGACTCGGATGCGAAGTGTGATCGACCGTCAATTGGAGTTGGTGGCGATAGTCGCCACTCCCCTATCCTTGCTATTGGTGGCGACAGCGCCGATAGTGATCCGCATCTTGCTGACATCGCAATTCTTGCCGGTGACTCCGCTGATGCGTTGGCTCGGCATCAGCATCCTGCTCAAAGCGATAGCCTATCCCTTGGGATATATCGCCTTCGCCAAAGACAATCGGCGACTCTTCTTCCTCTTGGAGGGAGTGGTGTGCAACATCCTTTATCTCGGATTGTCGCTACTCTTCTATCGATTCTTCGGATTGATGGGATTGGGCTATGCTGCGGTGTTGGAAAATGGATTATGCATCATCCTCTACTTAGCGGTGAATTATCGCACATACGGCTATCTACCCAATCGGGCGGCATGGCGCGAGATCGCGGTCGGCGTTATCACCGGTGCCGTAGGGTTCACCGCCACCCTGCTACCCATCTCAGCAACCATCTCCTACCTACTGATAGGCACCATCTGTCTGTTCTCTTCTCTCAGAGCCTTCAGACAAATTCGCCATCGTATTTAGAGCGGCTCTTAGGACTCAACATAGATTTTCAATGTTTCAACTTGTGATAAATACGCTTGGCAAAATTCCGCAAAGAGATGATATCCTTGATAAATAGTGGTTTGGAACCATCCAACCAGCCGCCGAAATCTTTGTAG
>SFMJ01000187.1 GCA_004553095.1 Bacteroidales bacterium | reverse complement strand
ATTTGAATCGTCGATGATCAAGATCGATGGCAAGCCTCGCAAGGATCGTAGTGTTGTGACATTCCGATGTGACGATATGGGGGGATGGTGGTTTTCTCTTCATAGTGGCGGGTTTGCCTATACCGGTGATCGCGACAATCCGATGCTGCCTCTCTCGATGATCTATGCCGACGGGACAGGTCGCGACCGCAAGGTTGTGGCAGAGTCACGCGACGGCGTGTTCTTCCTCAGCCTTGAGGCTGATCGGGCATTTATCCGCGAGAAGTGCACATACGAGTTGCCGGCTCAGTCGCTGTCTGCCGATTTTGCCGATCGCTTCTCGGAGTTGGCTGAGACATTGCAAGAGCAGGGACACACTTCAGCCACAGCGATATCTTCATTGCAAAGCGATGCCCCGACTACACCCCCTTCCGAACAAGCCCTCCGGAATGCTTCGGTTACCGAATCGTTTGAGTCGAAGGCTTTCTCCGGGTTGATTGAGAAGGATGTGGTCAGAGATGGCGAGAAGGGTATCTTGATTCGCACACGATTCATGGTGGCGGGTCCTCGCAAGGATCCCTGTTTCCTAATCGCCAATTTCAGAGATGTATATTATCAGGAGATAAGATGTCGCATCGAGCCATACAGCAGCCCGAAGGGTAATCTTTGGACCTACGATGCCATCAGTCTCCCCTACGCCAACAATGCTTTCGATAATTGTGAACTCTTCCTCCCATATCGGGTAATGCCGCGCGGCGTGTGCACCCTGCGTCTCTTCCTCACGGTGCAGAGCCCGCAAGGCGATGAGACACAGAGCGGATATATCACTTTCTCGATCAATGGGGAGCGTTAGTGTATGATCAGAGGGGAGCGTTAGTGCTCATATATTCCAACACGATCGGTATTACCTCCGAGTCGTAGTCGGCGCTCGCTCCACCCATGCCGCCGAAGCCGCCAAGGTTGTCGGCATTAAAGCCATGGTTGGCTCCCTGGATTATGTCGAGTGTGGCGTTGGGATAGACCGCTACTGCCTGCTCCGAATAGGACACGTTGACTATGATGTCGTTCGATCCATGGATTATCTTGACCGGCCGGCTGAAGGTGCCGATATTGGCATAGACGTCGAAGTCGCGCATTTCGTCACAGAAGGCTTCGCTATATCCGCCGCCGAACATGTCGCCAAAGCCTCCGAAACCTCCTCCGAAGCCCCCGAACTGATCCATCATGGCAATAAGATCGGGAATGTTGAAGGCGGGGTAGAAGAGTATCAATCCCTTCAGATCGAGACTCTGGTCTTCGGCTGTGAGTGCCGCCACGAGTCCCCCTTGGCTTGAACCTAATACGAACATCTGAGTCGCATCGACACATTCGAGCTGTTGAAGGTCAGCGATCACGGCTTTAAGGTCGGCCTCTTCCGAGGATATGGTCATATCTTCTACCGAGCCGTCGCTACGGCTATCTTCGCTGCCGCCGCAGAAGTCGAAGGCGTAGGCACAATAGCCCGCCTCTGCCAGAGCATTCGCGTAGGCATTCATGGCATCGGCCGTGAGCGAGGCGCTGTGGGCACACACCACGGTTGGCAACGCAGCGGCCACTCCCTCCGGGCGATACAACTTGCCATAGATCTGACTCTCACCCTTTTGGCAGTAATGTTCGGTCACTTCCACTTGATTTGTGTCATCTTCGTCGGTGGCGGGGAGAATCTCGATATGATCCACCTCCGAAGCACGATATTTTATAGGCTCTCCACTCTTGGGATATATCACTACTGTTTGGCTTTGAGCCCCTAATATGCTTGTCATGGCTATCGCCATTGTTATCGCTATACCTCTCATCTGATTATAAATTTAAATGTGAATTCCTTTGAACTGAATATATAGATGCCGGCACCGGCAAGGGTGGCTGTATAAGAGCCGGCACTGTCACACTCGCCTCGAGATATAACCTTCCCTGCCAAGTCGCTGATACATATCTCCGACCCGGCGGCGAGCCCTTCGACTCTTATTTCTTGACCCGAGATATAATATCTCCCCTTAATTTGAGCGGTGGGCAGTGACACTCCCGCCGGATCATAAAAGGAGATATTTACCACCTCTGTCGAGGCAATCTCCACACTCTTGTCGGAATTTCCTATCCGTATTGCACCCTCGATCGGGGTGATCTTAACCCCATCTCCCTCGAGGCTGAAGATTTGTGCTTCTTCTCCCGGCGTGGTGACGATGATGCTCTGATAGCCTGCTGCTTGTGCGCAAGTTATCCCGGCTGCCATCATCAATATGAGGGAAAGAAGTCGTTGCTTAAGGTTTTGTGTATTCATATCCGGTACATATACTTTTTTACCTATGCAAATTTATAAAATTTTCACAGTCTGAGCAACCTTTTTTATTATTTCTTAAGCACAAAACTCTTTAGAGCGCGTTCCTTAAATTTTTGGGGTCGTAGAGGCGGATATTTTTGAGCAGATTTTGAAAGTCACAGCGGGCGCAATGCGTGCATTGTAACCGAT
>SFMJ01000031.1 GCA_004553095.1 Bacteroidales bacterium | reverse complement strand
AAGTAAGAATTTAAAATAGTTTATAATATTATATCATTTTAACACAAATCATATCATTTTGCAAAGTTAAACAAATTTTTTGACAAAACAAAAAAACGAATAGCAATCTATTGAGATAAAGACATTAAGAGCGCGTTCTTTAAGGAGCGCGTTCTTAATGCCGGATGGGTGTATAAACAAAAAGAGAGTCGTGGTAGCGACTCTCTTTTGCGCTTCAGGATGGGCTTGAACCAACGACCCCCTGATTAACAGTCAGGTGCTCTAACCAACTGAGCTACTGAAGCAAAATCGTAAGTTTAGTGGCGCTTCAGGATGGGCTTGAACCAACGACCCCCTGATTAACAGTCAGGTGCTCTAACCAACTGAGCTACTGAAGCAAGAAAGAGTAAGTTTATCGAGCGCTTCAGGATGGGCTTGAACCAACGACCCCCTGATTAACAGTCAGGTGCTCTAACCAACTGAGCTACTGAAGCAAATATTCTTACGAAAGAAACTTGAAATATCAGAGCCTCTGCTCGGCATTTTTCAAGTAAATATGTCTTCAAAAGGACTCCCCGAGGGGTGCTTTTCCGTTTTGACTCGGCAAAATTACAAAAAGTTTGTGAAACCACCAAATTTCCGAGAAAAATATTTGAAATAAAAGAAAAATATTTGAAATAACAAAGTAACTTCACAAAATAAGGGGGTAATTGAGAAAAAATCTCCGAAAAATGTTAACTTTGTAATTTGTTAGACAAAATTTACGGTTGATCAGGGAATAACCCGGTCTTAACTATCCGAAAACGAATGGCAGAAGCTGATCTACAAAATATAGAGGAAGAGCAGGAAAAGCCTGCCGAGACACCTCTGCGGCAACGCAAGCCAAGGAGATGGTATAACTATGTGCTGAGAGTATTTCTCGCCATGGTCCTCTTCGTGTTGCTTATACCGGTGATGCTCTATATTCCACCGATCCAGGATTTCGCCGTTGGAGTAGCCACCCGGCAGGTGAAAGCGAAGACCGGTATGGATATCGGCATCGGCCGATTGCGACTCACCTTCCCCATCCGGGTGCATCTGCAAGATGTATATATAGTGGAGGCAACGGGCGACACGATGGTGCAAGCCCGTGAGGCGATAGCCGATGTCAAACTGATGCCGCTCCTCAAACTTGAAGTCAAGCTCAATACTCTTCGACTCGATGACGGATACTACCGCATGGTGTCGGCAGACTCATCGATGGTGATGGCAATACGTGCCGGCATGCTCGAGGTGGATGATAAGAGTGAGATGAACATCGCCACCTCCCAACTTTCGATCAACCGCGCAAAGCTTCGCGACGGGCATGTCTCCTTATATATGGATGTATGGAAGAAGAAAGAGACACCCGACACGGCAGCATCAGAGTCGGCACCCTTTGTGATCAAAGCCAACGACCTCGACTTGCAAAACTTCACCTTCGGGATGTCGATGCTGCCGACCATAGACACTCTCAATCTGAAGATGCGACACATCAACCTGAGCGATGCACAAATCGACCTGGGCAAGAATATAGTGGAATGGGGCCGCGCCTCGATGGCAGGTGGCGACATCACCTATCTGACTCCGACCGCGGAATATATCAAGACACACCCGGCGCCACCCTCGACGCCCTCTACCGGTCCACCGATGCAGATTCGTGGCCATGAGATCGAGGCAGACTCACTGCGTGTGCTCTATGCCGTGAAAGATGCAAAGCCGCTGCCCGGTTTTGATGCCTCCTACATCCAGTTGGAGAATGTATCGTTAGGGCTTCGCGAGTTTTACAACGAATCCTCGACCGTACGCCTTCCCATCACCCGACTCTCAGGCAGGGAGAGGAGCGGCCTACATATCACTCATGGCGAGGGAACGGTGGCTATCGACTCTATCGGTTTGCAGCTACAAGGATTGTCGATTCGCACACCCTACACGAGCATCGAGGCCGATGCCGATGTACCCTTTGCGCTGATGGCACTCGAACCCAACGCCGACATGATGGTGGCGGCAGAGGGACATCTCGGGCTTGCCGATATCAACGCCTTTATGCCGGCGCTCCGAGAGATGACGGCAATGGTGCCGGCAGGGAAGTCCCTCAACTTCGACATCCGTGCCGACGGCAGCCTGAGCGAACTTACTGCCGAGGGACTGAAGGTAGAGATGCCGGGAGTCGTAAGGATAGGGGCATCGGGAATAGTGCGCAATCCATTGGACATCAATAAGATGCAGGCACGCATCAAATTCGATGGCGAGATCAACGACCCGAGAGTAGCCTCCAATATAATAGCCATCAACGATATCACCATACCCTCACTCACCATCGACGGCAACGCCACAGTCGATGGCAATGCCTACGGTGCAGACTTCCGACTCGCCACGCCTCAAGGCGACTTGGCGGCTATCGGCAAGGTGGCGCTGACCCCCGAGACCTATTCCGCCGATCTGACAGCCGTCGACTTCAATGTGGCACAATTCATGCCCTCGATGGGAATCGGCGTTGTAAGTGCCAACATCATAGCCAACGGTCGGGGTTTCAACCCGATAAGTGGCAAGGCAGTGACCGACGCGCAGATCAGAGTGGATCGTATCGACTACAATCAGACGACACTCCGCGACATACGGATAGATGCCCTGATCGACCAAGATGGGGTAATCACCCTCGATGTCAACTCGGCGAATCCGGGACTTGACTTGATGGTGAGAGGTAGCGGTGAGATTCATCCCGAGTTATACAGCTTCGACTTGGATGCCGACATACGCGATCTGGACCTGAAGCGTCTCGGCATGATCGACAGTGTCTGCTACGCCTCGGGCCGCATCGCGCTAAAAGGGTCGATGAGTCCCGACATGGAGGTGTGTGACATCGACTTGCAATCCAACTCACTCATAGGGTGTTATGGCAGCCAATATATCAATCTGCCGGAGGGTATCAACATGCGATTCATCGGCGATCCCGTATCCACGCAGTTGGCACTACGGTCGCAGCAAACCGACATAGACTTCCATGCTGCCGCCGGACTTAAAGGGCTGATGGCATCGATGGATAAAGTGATGGCAGAGGTTAACCGCCAGATGGAAGCCAAGTCACTTGAAATGACCAAGATAAGCCGCGAGCTTCCGACATTCGACCTGCGACTGAATGCCTCAGGCAGAGGCTTGCTGAGCCAATTCTTGGAACCGCAAGGATTTATGCTCGACACCATCTATGCCGAGATTAGCAACGTAGACTCGCTGATCAACGGGCGTGTCGGGGTATACAACATCAAGAGTTCGACAGCAAATATCGACACGGTGAGCTTCAACATCGATCAGCGTGGCGATATGGTGGACTACCTTCTGCATGTCGGCAATCGTCGCGGCACACTCGACGAATTTGCCAAAGTCAATATTAGCGGCTATGCCGGCTCCAACCGTATGAGTGTCTTCCTCAAGCAGTGGAACATCAAGGGAGAGCAGGGCTATCGCATCGGTCTTACAGCCGCAATGCAAGACTCGATCGTCACTGCCCACGTCACCCCCTTGAAGTCGACGATCGCATATCTGCCATGGTCGTTCAATAAAGACAACTACGTCGACTTCAACCTCAAGAACATGCAGATGGAAGCCAAGCTCGAGGCGAAATCAGCGGAGAGTAGCATCAAGATTATGACCGAAAAAGATCAGGAAGAGCGCAATAACCTATTGGTAAAGATCGACAACCTCCATATCGAAGACTTCCTGCAAATGTCGGCGATGGCACCTCCGGTTAAGGGAACCCTCGACAGCGACCTGCGTGTGCTCTACCATGACAACCGATTTGTGGGTGGCGGCGACGTGTCGCTCCATGATCTATATTACGAAAAGACACGCGTCGGCGACTTCGACCTCAACCTCAATGCGGGATATGGATTCGACATGAAGACCGATGTGCGTGCCGGGCTCAAGATCAACGGCAGAGAGGCGGCATCTACCTACATCAGCCTCAAACCGGGAGAGAACCAAGAGCTTCGTGCCGACACGGTGGGTATATCATTGACGCGCTTTCCCTTGGATATCGCCAACGGATTCTTGGACAATATGCTCGTACTCGACGGCAACATCAATGGCGATATGAGTCTTAGCGGTTCGCTGAGCAAGCCGATCATCAATGGTGTGATGAGTTTTGACTCCGTAACAGCACGAATACCGCAATTTGACGCCACTCTGAAGGTGACCGACGACGAATTGTCGGTAGTGGACAACATAGTGAGTCTCAAAGACTTCGACATATATGGCGCCAACGACAATCCCTTGCAGCTCAATGGCATGGTCGATATCCAGAGCTTCGACAAGATGATGATAGATCTGAAAGCGACAGCCACCGAGTTCCAACTCATCAAGAGCAACAACCGTTCGCGAGGCGACATCTTCGGCAAGATCTTTCTGACGCTTAATGCCGGGGTGAAGGGACCGATGCAGCGGCTCGATGTCAATGCCGACCTGCGCGTGCTCGACAAGACCGATGCCACCTATCGACTCAACATGGCACCGGCAGATCTCCAGATACAGAACCAGGATGATGTGGTAAGATTCGTCAACTACAACGACTCCGCAGCCATGGCGGCGAAAGACAGTGTGGTGGAATCGCCCCTCAACATGAAGATTAAGGCACAAGTGCAGATCGCATCGGGCACCCACATAGCGGTGTTGCTATCATCCAACGGCACCGACAAGGTGGAGATCAACCCCACCGCTACCCTCAACTACAATCAGAACTATATGGGCGACATGACTATGACCGGCACGCTGAAATTGGGTGAGGGTTATGCACGCTACTCTATACCGGTGGTGGGAGAAAAGAACTTCGCCTTCGACCCCAACAGCACGATTACCTGGATGGGAGATGTGCTCAATCCTACGCTCGACATCACTGCCACCGACAAGGTGAAAGCCAACGTCAACGATGGTTCCAACGCCCGACTGGTCAACTTCGATGTCATACTCCATGCCACCAACACGCTTGAGAACTTGAACGTAGCCTTCGACCTCTCGACCAAAGAAGACCTCTCCATACAGAACGAGCTGCAATCGATGAGTGCCGACCAGCGGCAGACGCAAGCCATGAACATGCTCCTTTATGGGCAATATACAGGTCAGAACACCAAGACCAACACCTCGGGCGAGAACATCCTCTACAGCTTCTTGGAATCCCAGCTCAACTCCTGGGCTGCCAAGGCTATCAAGGGTGTCGATCTCAGCTTCGGTGTCAACCAATATGACAAGACTACCGACGGAGTCACCAACACCGAGACCAGCTATAGCTATCAGGTGTCGAAGACTCTCTTCAACAATCGCTTCAAGATACAGGTCGGGGGCAACTACTCCACCGACACCGACGACAGCGACATAGCCCAGAACCTTGTGAGCGATGTCAGCCTCGAATATGTGATCAAGCAGTCGCAGAGCACCAACATGAGTGCCAAGCTATTCAGGCACAGCGACTTTGAGAACATCTTGGAGGGAGATATCACAGAGATGGGTGCCGGTATCGTGGTGAAGCGCCGCGTAGAGACACTGTCGAAATTCTTCAACTTCCTCCGCAAGCGCAAGAAGAAGAAGTCCACTACACCAGCCGCCGAAGAGAAGAACGACAGCACGGCATTGCCTGTAAAAGTCGACAGCATAAATAGCGGAGCCTCGACTCCCGACACCAAATAGGATGAGAGAGGAGAAAACGTGGAGAGAGTTAACCGTTGTGAGAATACAAGGAGAGAACGAAAAAAATGAGAAATAAGAGCATATATATAATAAGGTGTGTTACGCTGCTGATCGTCGCCATGGTGGTGGTGATGCTCTCCTCATGCTCTACGACGCGGAGGATTCCCCAAGGAGAGTTGCTCTACAATGGTATGTCGATCCATATCGACCATCCGGAGGGTGAGCGGCTACCCGACCAGTTGAAGAGCGACCTTACCACTTCGGTCAATGTCAAGCCCAACAACCCCTGGCCCCTGATCTCCCCCTACAAGAGGAGTCCACTGCCGATCGGGCTCTGGGTATACAACAACTGGAACGACTCCGCCAAGGGTCTGAAGGGATGGCTCTACGATAAGCTTGTGGCGCAACCGGTGCTCGTGAGCGATGTAAAACCGGAAACACGCCTTAAGATGCTCAAATCCATCCTCCACAACAATGGATATTTCGACTCCTCGGTGAGCTACGAGCTGCTCAACCGCGAAGGGTCGAAGAAGGGTAAACTCGACTACCAGGTGGAGACCGGCACCCCCTACTCTATCGACACCATCGTATATTTCAACGACGACAGTTCGGCGATCAAGCACTTCATCGACTCGGTGGCGAGGAAGAGTCGCTACTTGGTGAAGGGTGAACGATTCTGTGTCGACTCCCTCTCGGCGGAGCGTGTGAGGATAGCCAACGCCATGCGCAATAAGGGCTATTACTACTTCCGCCCCGAGTTTATCGAGTTCCTTGCCGACAGTGTCAGCACGCCGAAGAGCATCGGGCTGAAGATGGTGCTATCGGACAAGACGCCCCATATAGCCACGTTGAAATGGAAGACCGGGAAGGTCCACACGACACTCTTGCGACGCAGCAAGCGCAAGCCCGGAACTCCCGACACGTTGCAGACCGAGCGTGGCGAGTTGGTGGTGTATCGGCCGCAGCATCTTCGAGAGAACCTGATACCCTCTTGCATCAGCTTCAGAGAGGGTCGCACCTTCTCCGTGCGGCAGATGGACCGTACACAGACGCGACTCTCACGCCTCGGCATCTTCGGCAGCATCGATATACAGCCTGTGCCTGTGGACACTACCGATGAGAATCCCACCCTCGATGTCTACATCACCTGCCGCTATGAGCGACCCATCGAGGCCTCTATCGAGATGAACCTTACCTCGAAATCAAACTCCTATCTCGGTCCGGGTCTTATCTTCGGCCTCTCCCACCACAACCTCTTCGGCGGGGCTGAAGTGCTTAACCTGCAACTCAATGGCAGCTACGAGTGGCAGACCGGTCGTAACAAATCGTCGGTGCTCAATAGCTATGAGTTGGGGGTCTCCGCTTCGTTGGCATTCCCGCGACTCTTGGCGCCCAACTGGATCCGCCGCACCAAGCGCGAGCTCAACTGGACCACCATCTCGCTGAAAGCCGACTTCCTGAACCGTCCCCACTACTTCCGGATGGCGGAATTCTCTACCGGCATCACCTACGACTGGAACCATAACCGCAACGTAACCAACCAGTTTACGCCCTTCAAGATATCCTACACCAAGCTGCTGAAGACCACTGAGACCTTCGACTCCATCATGCGAGAGAATCCGGCGGTGGCGCTCAGCTTCCAGAGCCAATTCATCCCCGAGATGAGCTATACCTACAACTATGACAAATGGCTCGAAAGGGCGAAGAACAATGGCTTCCACTTGCAATTTACGGTCAAAGAGGGTGGCAACATCTTCTGGGGGCTCTGGCGCATGTGTGGCGTCAAGGGACAGAAAGAGCTTTTCGGCATGCCCTTCTCACAGTTCGTCAAGGCTCAAGCGCAACTCACATATAATCATCGACTTATCGCCGGGATGAGCCATTGGCTTGTGGCGCGACTCTTCGTGGGTGGGGCTCATGCCTACGGCAACTCCTCGGAGGTGCCCTACTCCGAGCAGTTCTATATAGGCGGCGCCAACTCGATACGAGCCTTCACGGTGCGGTCGGTCGGGCCGGGATGTTACCATGCCCCCAAGAGCGACAAGAATGGCTACTTCGACCAGACCGGTACGTTTAAGTTGGAGATGAATGCCGAATATCGGTTCCCCATCTTCAGCATCATCCATGGGGCTCTCTTCGTCGATGCCGGCAATATATGGCTGCTCAAGGATGACCCACAGCGTCCCGGTGGGACTATCGACGGCAAACGCTTCTTCAAAGACTTGGCACTCGGCACGGGAATCGGACTTCGTGTCGACCTGGGTATGCTCGTGATCCGCGGCGACTTGGGCTATGGGTTGCATGCCCCATACGACACGGGCAGCGGCGGTTACTTCAACATCAAGCCGAAGAATGCCTTTGCCTTCCACTTGGCTATCGGTTATCCATTCTAAGGAGATTCATTCTAAGAAGATTCATTCTAAGAAGGCAATCATATACTCATACTGCTGAGTCAATCGGCAAAAGAACAAAAAAACAGGAAGATGAAGAAACTATCGCGCAATGAACGAATCGGGGCGGCAGTTATCGCCCTGATAGCCATTATCTTGATAGTTATCACCTATCTGATCGCCGGGAGTCGACAGAGGGGAGAAGTCACCGGCGACGTGACCATAACCATCGAGCAGAGAAGCGACACCACAGAAAGCCGGGAAGAATCCCAAGCCAAACCGGAAAAGGAAGCCGCCAACGCCGAATACGACACCACCAAGACGAAGAAGAGGAAGACTGGAAAAAAAGGCAAAAGAGGCAAGAGCGGAAAAAGTAGCACCAAAAGCTCAAAAACCAAATCGACAAAGAAGAGAGAAGCCAATCCAATGCCACCCCGCGACCTCCTACGCGACACCATCCCCACCAACCCCAAGCAAAAATATCGAGACACATAAAGAATGTGTTGGATGACGGAGAATTGGACAGAGAAGTGGTTGTTGCATTTTTTGCAACAACCACTAAACATGGAGCTATTGAAGGTAAAACTATGTTTTATCCTAATTGTAACATGTGATGGGTAGGGAAGATTGTAAAAAGGGGGATAAAAAGTGTGTTGTATAACATATTTTTTGTAACTTTGCAAAATCAAAGGAAATAACAAATGCAAAACATTCGCAACATCGCCATCATCGCCCATGTGGACCATGGCAAAACTACCCTTGTAGACAAGATGCTACTCGCCGGGCATCTCTTTAGAGATAACCAAACCACCGGAGAGTTGATCCTTGACAACAACGATTTGGAACGCGAACGCGGTATCACGATACTCTCGAAGAACGTGTCGATCAACTATAAAGACACCAAGATCAACATCATAGACACTCCGGGACACGCTGATTTCGGCGGCGAAGTGGAGCGTGTGCTCAACATGGCAGATGGTTGTCTGCTGCTCGTCGACGCCTTCGAAGGGCCGATGCCGCAGACAAGATTCGTGCTGCAGAAAGCCATCGCAATGGGTCTGAAGCCGGTGGTGGTGATCAACAAGGTCGACAAGCCCAACTGCCGTCCCGATGAAGTCAACGAGATGGTGTTCGACCTGATGTTCAACCTTGACGCAACAGAAGATCAGCTCGACTTCCCTACGATCTACGGTTCGGCAAAGCAGAACTGGATGAGCACCGATTGGCGCAAACCGACCGACAACATCACCCCGCTGCTCGACGCCATCATCGAATATATACCGGCGCCACGCAAGATCGAGGGCGATCCCCAGATGCTCATCACGAGTCTCGACTATAGCAACTACGTGGGACGTATCGCCGTGGGGCGCGTGCACCGAGGCACCCTCCGCGAAGGTATGGAGATCGGGCTCTGTAAGAAAGATGGGAGCGTAAGCCGCCAGAAGATCAAAGAACTTCACACCTTCGAAGGGATGGGACGCAAGCGCACCGATGCTGTGGAGAGTGGCGACATCTGCGCCATCGTCGGACTCGACGGTTTCGAAATCGGCGACACCATCTCCCTCTACGACCGTCCCGAACCGCTACCCCGCATTGCCATCGACGAACCCACCATGTCGATGACCTTCACCATCAACGACAGCCCCTTCTTCGGCAAAGATGGCAAATATGTCACCTCTCGCCATATCCAAGAGCGCCTCGAACGCGAACTCGACAAGAACCTGGCACTCCGCGTCGAGAAGGGTGAACGCGAAGATGCATGGCAGGTATATGGCCGCGGTGTGCTCCACCTCTCCATCCTGATCGAGACCATGCGTCGCGAAGGATACGAGCTGCAGGTAGGACAACCCAAGGTGATCATCAAGGAGATCGACGGCGTAAAATGCGAGCCGATAGAGGCGCTGAGCATCAACGTGCCCGAAGAATACAGCTCCAAAGTGATCGACATGGTGACCCGCCGCAAAGGAGATATCCTCTCGATGACCACACGCAACGACCGCATAGACATCGAATTCCAGATACCCTCGCGCGGCATTATCGGCTTGCGCAACAACGTGCTGACCGGCACTGCCGGCGAAGCCATCATGGCACACCGCTTCTTGGAATACCAACCCTGGAAAGGGGATATCGAGCGCCGCACCAACGGTTCGCTGATAGCCATGGAGGGAGGCACGAGCTACGCCTATGCCCTTGACAAACTGCAAGATCGCGGTCGCTTCTTCATCTTCCCGCAAGAAGAGGTATATGCCGGCCAGGTGGTAGGCGAGAGTGCCAAAGACAGGGACATCCCGGTGAACGTCACAAAATCGAAAAAGCTGACCAACATGCGCGCCTCCGGAGCGGATGAGAAAGCGAAGATCGTGCCGCCGGTAGTCTTCTCTTTGGAAGAAGCCTTGGAATACATCAAAGAAGACGAATACGTAGAAGTAACCCCCAACCACCTACGCATCCGCAAAATAATCTTAGACGAAAACGAGCGCAAACGCGCCAACCGCAGCTAAGAAAGATTCGCCAACCGCATTCAACTTCGGTCAACTTCGGTCAATAGAAAAAACAACCAACCGAATAACCCAACGGGGCAGCATCCCACCGATGCCGCCCCGTTTAATATTTATATCACTATATATCAGAAGATAAGAGTTTGTTTTAGAAACACATTTCCAACTTGCCGGAGAAATGTTTTTTATCAAGATCTCTTAGTAAGAGATCTTGAATGTGATATAAAATGCTTATCGATAATTATTTGGATACCTATACAGCTAATGAATTCGTATAAATCGGAGAATACATAGGCAAAATAAACAATCAAAATCAAAAGATTTTACTCAACAGGGTTACAAATATCAAAGATTTTTCATATCTTTGTGACTAATTAACGATTCCCAGATCTCTGTCAAAGAGATTTGGATTATGAATTATCCATAAATACTTTTGCAAATGGATTTTACGCTTATTGCTAATTCCGGGATTCAGTTGACGACATTCCCCTTGAAGTTGAATCTTCAAGATCGCTTCAAGCAGTGGTTTCATGAGTGGTATGACACTGAGAGCGGAGAGTGGAAACTTGAGTTGGTACAGGAGGTAAACACCGAGGAGTGTACCGCCTATTTCAAAAAGGCAGAACTTCTGAAGAATGGTTATCTCTCGAATGATGTAGAGATAGACATCAATGATCTTCGTCATGACGGCATCTACCCTATCAAGGTCGATGACGAGCTCTGCAACGGGGTAAAAGGTGAGATTTTCAGCCTCACATTCTCCGACAAGGAGAATTACTTGTCATCGTTTGAGAATGTATGGTTGCCGGCGCCCTACTTCTTTAAGAGGACAGAGAAGAAGTTCAAATATGGACCGCTCAACTGGTCCCGCTTCAAACTAATCCCGGTAAAGGGGGATAAGGGCACACGGGTCTATAATGTATTGTTGGCATTTGACACACATACCTCATACGAGGCAGATGCCGCCAACGAGAGTCCGGAATTTCCCGACAAGTTCGGGAAGAGCATGAACTTTGGTCTTTGTAGCAATGAGCTGTTTCTCTTGGATTACTGCTCGACTGGACAGGAATGGAGCTATGTCGACCGACACTTGATGCACTTGGCACATCCCGATTTGGCACGAATTTCGCAATTGAAAGGGAATAAGCTCAAGATGAGCTATGTAGCCACCTATATCTTCCTTGTCAATTATCTGTCGAGAAACGGGCTATTCCCGACAGTCGAGTTATTCAAAGATATAGATGTCGAGACGAGAGATGTCGATATGGTGATCGACATCGGCAACTCCAAGACGACAGCACTACTGATCGAAGACAACTCAAGTTTTAATCAGGTGCGTCCGCTGTCATTGGTAGATTTCACCGACACGATCCGAGAGACGAAAGAGGGATGTTCGATTCGCACCTACGATGAGCCCTTCGATATGCGACTTGCCTTCCGCAAGGTCAACTTCGGGGACTTTGGGCCGAAGAACAGTCGGCAATTTGTATATCCGAGTTTGGTAAGGCTTGGCAAGGAGGCGAGCACGCTTATCCACCGAGCCTCGAACAGAGAGAGTCGGTTGGAATCGCTCTCTACATACTCGAGCCCGAAACGCTACTTATGGGATTGGCGTCCGAACAAAGAGGAGTGGCAGTTCTTGGTATTGCCGGGAGAGAAAGATGATCATATACTCAATCTTCAGGGCATCACCTCTCAGCTCAAGAGCGACGGTCAGTTGGATCCTACCGGAGAAGGCGGTCTCTCCTTCCACTACTCCCGCAGGTCGCTGATGACCTTATCATTTTTGGAGATGCTGGTGCAGGCACACAGCCAGATCAATAATGCGCAACATCGCTCGATCAAGACCGGGTTCGGCTATCCGGAGATGCCGCGCAAGATCAAGCGCATCATAGTGACATGTCCGACAGCAATGTCGAAGCTCGAGCGAGAGGCATTGGTGAAATGTGCACAAGATGCCGTGATCATCTTATCACGCTTCAATGGGCAGAAAGACATCAAGTCAACCAAGGTCGAAGTGATTCCGGCGGTTCGCACACGCAAGGACTCGGATGCAGAATGGTATTATGACGAAGCCACCTGCTCGCAGTTGGTATATATGTATGGAGAAGTGGGTCACAAATACAAGGGATGTTGCAGTGAGTTCTTCAACATCTATGGCAAGGTAGAAGATGGCGACACTCAGCACTCTCTCACGGTAGGGTCATTGGATATCGGCGCCGGCACCACCGACCTGATGATCAGCAAATACACCTACGAGAAGGGAGATGTAACAACTATCACGCCGGAGCCTCGGTTCTACGACAGTTACTACTTCGCCGGAGATGATATGCTCAATGGTTTGATCAAGAATGTGATGCTCTTGAATGAAGAGAGTGCCTTCCGCTATGCCTTAAAGCATCTAACGTCGGCACAATATCGTCAGAGCATCAAAGACTTCTTCGGACCGGACCATAACGGGCAGACGGTGGCAGACCGCATACTTCGGAAAGACTTCAACATACAATACTCCGTGCCGTTGATGTGTCACTTCTTGGAACTGCTCAAGAACAATCACAAAGATTGTGTAGTAAGGTATCATGATGTTTTTGCTGACAACGAGCCGAACGCCACGATCATAACCGGCTTCAGAGAGAAGACGGGTATCGACATCACCCGAATCGAATGGAAATTCAAGCGAGAGGCAGTCAGACCCTCATCACTCCCAGCCATCAAGAATATCTTCTTGAAATACTATGCCGTATCGCCCGACAGGCTGATTATACTCAACAACTACTATGTCGGAGACTGGTATCCATTTGACGACAACACCGGGTCGATCACCAATCCCAAGACCATCGTGGCAATGGGTGGTGTGATCGGGCACTATGCCTCCGAGCTGTCGAACCTCAATAAATTTGTGATCAATCTCAACAAACTTAAAGAGGGTTTGAAATCGACAGTAAACTATATAGAAGCCACGAGAGAGGGTCAGCCGATCGAATACTTCATCACGCCCGAGCAAGCGCAAGGAGATCTGACCATCAGCACCATCCCCACGACGCTGAATGTTCGACAAATCGGTATAGACACCTATCCCTGCAGGGCACTCTACACGATAGACTTCAACCGGCATAAGATAGCAGACCGCATCCGCAAGAAAGCACTCTTGAATGATGGAGTGACACTGACAGATGCCAAAGTGCAATCGCTGATCAACGAGCAGGTGGATATGCTCAAGAAGCGTATGCCATTCAAACTGACCATCGATAGAGATGTCGACGACAAAGAATCACTGACCATATCCTCCATACGCGACAAAGAGGATAACGATGTGATGGAGAGCAATGTAGAGATCCACATTCAGAGTCTCGGTGCGAATGAGAAATATTGGCTCGATTCGGGAGCATTCAATTTTTAAAAGCTCATTCCCCCAAATAAAGAAATGATATGATACAAGATATAGACAACCATATAAGCATCATCAACGAATCGCTGGCATGGGCAAAAGAATTTAAGAAAGACACTTTCCCGGTCGAGCAATTCAAGGAATATCGACGCAAACTGTCGAAGATCCGCAAGGCGCTTGCCGGGAAATGCTCAGCAGCCGCCTACGGTGAGAGTCAGGTAGGTAAATCTTATCTGATGAGTAGTCTTTTATCCTCTTCCGATCATCCCTTTGTCATCGAGAACGATGGGAAAGAATATAGCTTTATCGATGATCTGAACCCCAGCGGAGGTAATAACAGCAAGATAGAGTCGACCGGCGTAATCACACGCTTCACGATAAAAAGAGATCACCGGAAGGGTCATAATCGTGTCAAGATCGAGAATCTCTCAGTGGTGGATATAATTTTGCTACTCACAGATTCATATTACAACGACATCAAGATCGACGTCGAGACTACACTGACCTACGAAGCGATCAATCACGAATTGGAGGCATTGTCATCATTGTGGCAAAGCAAGAAGATCCAGCACGACATCATCACGGAAGATGATATACGCGACATCAGCGACTATATCAAAGAGGTGATCGGCAACAATGCAGCCGCAATCTATCAATCGAACTTCAGCAAGATTGTGTCGCAAGTGATCCAATATGTGTCATACGACAACTGGATCAAGATCTTCAGTCTGCTTTGGAACAAAAATCCGGAGATCGACAGACTCTTCGCCACTCTGATCAACGCCTATAAGAAACTGGACTTCCAACAAGAGGTCTATGTTCCCTTTGAGGCTGTGATGCGCGAAAAGGGGACACTTCTGAAGATCGAATGGCTCGACACGGTGTGTGGCGTGCAAATCGACACCGGCAACGACGATGTATATACTGACAT
>SFMJ01000186.1 GCA_004553095.1 Bacteroidales bacterium | reverse complement strand
ATCAACCGCTCCCTCGAACTTGAAAGAAAGTTATATCCCAATGACACGGCTTTCATATTTCTCGATCTCTCCAACCTCTGCGAGATATATTACCTCGATCGCGACTATGAAAATGCCCTCAAACTCGTAAGACAACTCGAGGGTGAACGAGACGTGGAGAATACCTACTTCTTGGCGCAAACCTACTATGTGCATGGTCTGCTGATGCTCGACAACCATAAGCCTGACTCCGCTATGTATTATGTCCGTCGGGGTCTGAAGATCGCACGCCAATCAGGCAACACCGCCTCTACCGAGTCGCAACTCCTCAGCGTCGCTTGCCGTGCTGACTCTATGTCAGGCAATCTCAACCGTTATATTGCCGACCGTCACTCCTTAGACAGCATCAATCAGAAGATCAAAGGGGGCGAAGTGGCTCGCCAGATCGCCGTGATCCGCGAACAAAACAAAATGACCCTGCTCCGGCGTGAAAGCGAACTCGACCATTCCATCAATATGATCGTGATGGCATTTATGATCATGGTCATCATCATGCTCACACTCCTCTTCTATTCCTTCCGCAAACGAGCACTCGACCGCCAACGACTCGCCCAACTCGAGAAGAATGAACTGAACTCCGCCATCGAAAAGGAACGACTCGAAAATGAACTCCTCCAATTAAAGCAAGCCAAAACCGCCTCCGAACTGGAGAAAGAGAAAACCGAGAAACTTTCCATGAGCATCAAACTCGTGGAGCATAGCGAAGGCGACGATGTCAAGGATAGCCTCCAAGCCCTCGATGCAGCCCTTCATGCCCAACATGCCGATTTCCTCCACCGCATCAGCCGTGCTTATCCTCGCATCTCCGACACCGATATCCGCCTCTTGGGCTTCATCCGTATGGGACTCGCTCCCGCTGTCATCGCCAAGGCCCTTAATGTCACCACCGGCAGCGTCAACACATCCCGATATCGTCTCCGCAAAAAACTCGGCCTCGATAGCAATGTCAACCTTAACACCTTTGCCCAAAACTTTTAGAGCGCTCTCCTTATTCTTATAGAGCCAATCTTGTTAACATATTTTAACAACTTGTCTATATAGTTGTCTATATAGACACTTGTTATCATTCACTTTTATCGTTGTATCTTTACGGCAAATTCATTTTCAATAGCTTGAATTTACAGCCATTTGGTTATGGAAGTCTTGAAAATTCAATCAAATTGTTAGTAAATCAAATAAGACAGTGACACTTTTCTAATCCATCTATATAAACTCAAAAACGCAATGCTTATGAAGAGACTATTTACCATCTTGATTGCAGCGTATGGTGTCTTAACCGCCTTCGGTTATGACTATCATGTTACGACAGAGCCAACCGATCGCAAGGTGCTGCTCGAAGAATTTACCGGTATCCATTGTGGCAACTGCCCCGATGGCCACAAGTATGCTTCGCGTCTATTGCTTGCTCAGCCCGAAGATGTCTATGTGATGTGCATCCATGGCGGTATGTTTGCCATACCGGCATTCGATGAGCCGGACTATCGTACCGACATCGGCGAGGAGATCATCACCGAGTTCGGCGTCACCTCGTTCCCTTCGGGCATGATCAATCGTTACAATTTCGATGAGATCGGCACTGTGATAAGCCGTAGCTATTGGACTCAGTCGAGCCGCACCATGACTCGCACCTCAGCCCCGGTCAATCTCTGGGCAAGTGCCGAATATAATAAAGATACTCGTATGCTCGACATCACCGTCGAAGGATATTTCACCGAGTCTGTCACTGCCGCCGACGATGGCTCCGTTCCTACTCTCAACGTAGCCATCACCCAAGACTACATACAGGGTCCTCAATCGGGTGGCTTGGTGGGCAATGAGTATATCCACAAGCACATGTTTCGAGATTTCGTAACCGAAGGAACCTGGGGCGAAGCCCTTGAGAGTGCCAATGCCGGTGAGTTTTTCGTCAAGAATTACTCCTACGCCCTCCCCGAAGCCTATAAGGATGTTGCCGTGGTGCCCACTGACTTGGAGGTAATAGCATACGTAACTATGGGTAAGCGCGACGTGCTCAACGTAATCGGTTGCCAGCCCGTATGCGAAGGTATGACCGCCATCTACGACCCCGAAATCGCCTTGGAGAAGATCCCTGCTTCGCGCGGTTATTACTTCAATTACATCGACCTTTATGTCGACAATCGCTCCACCGAACCGATCACCACTGCCCTCTTTGAGGTTAACTCCAATGGTGAGGTGTATACCATATCTTGGGAAGGAGAAGTACCTCCTCGTTCCGTAAATACTCCCATCCGCATCGAAGTGCCTGCCGCTGCCGGCGAAGAAACCAACAGCATGAAGGTGAAGATGACCAAAGCCAATGGCACCGACGTCTCCACTTCGACTCTCACCATGTCGTATGGCGAAATCTTGGAGGTGCCTACCGAACTGAAGGTGAAACACCGCACCGATCGCTTTGCCGCCGACAACACCTATTTGCTCCGAGATGAAACAGGCGAGGTGGTCCGCGAGTTCGGCCCCTACGAGGATGGTCTGGCGGAGACTTACGAAGAAAATGTCTCCTTGGAGCCGGG
>SFMJ01000185.1 GCA_004553095.1 Bacteroidales bacterium | reverse complement strand
TAAAGTAAATGATACTATGAGGTCATATTATGCCACAAATTGTATGGGAAGGAAACAAAAAGGGATTTGGAACATCACATGATTGTCCCGACATTCCTGATAATGCTGTAAAGCTGCGTGATGCAGATGGCTTTATTGAAAAGGCTCTGCCTTATGGGATTATTCCAATGATAATATGTGTGTTGTCGGTTTTCTTGAAAGCGTTTTTGAATAAGCAACCACCTATCGAACCATTATACCTGATTCCAGCGTTTGTAATTGGATTTGTTGTTGCATTACCGCTTCATGAATTGATGCACGCTCTTTGTTATCCAAAAGGTGCAACAGTATGGGTTGGTCTTTGTATGCGAAAAATAGCTGCTTATGCTATATCATATCACCCACTCACAAAAACACGGTTTATCATTATGTCATTAGCCCCCTCGATGCGGGTGGTGGAATTGATATCGGCGATATGAGTCGAGGTGTTATACTCGAGTTCATCGGTGATAAGTCGGTAACCATCCTTACGATTCACGAGGAGGACATCATTGCGGAAGCGCGCCACCTTGGTAGAGGGGGAATACTCGCCATAGATCGAAGTGAGGGTATTGACATCATCGTCGAGTTGGCCTCCGGTGGTGTACCAACCGAGTTGAGAATTGACATCATAATCGAGGCTATCTGTAACGAGAGTCACGGATCGGTTCTTCAGTTCGACATTACCGCGCGAGGGACCATGGGTGAGAGTGGCATGCTTCGAGAGTCCGTCATAGAAGAGTTTGTCGGCATAGACGAAGAGTGTATCACCCTGACGCATCTCGACATGACCGAAAGCATCGAGCGAATTCTTCGCCGGGTAATAATAAGCGGAATCGCAAAACATCCACATACCACCTTGGCGGAACTTAACGGCTCCCTTGACGATCTGGAACTCCTCGAACTCATTGGCGGGACGGTATAGCGAATCGGCATACTCGAGGAAAACTTTATCCTCCTGATAACGGTCGGCAGAGGGGATGGTAGGTTTGATAGGACGTGTAGGAGCAGGACGAGTATAAGACTCCTTGGCAGATTTCTCGGTTTTCTTCTTCTGTGCCCAGGCAGACTGCAACAACGAGCAAGAGCCGACCGCGAAGATCGCGATCAGTGTATATAGGATGAACGATGGTTTTGCAAAGCCTTGGGACATAACAACAGAGACAGAATTGAGATGTTAGATGTAAGGGAATCGGGGTCTACTTCTTCTGAGCGTTCCAACCCTTATAATGGAAATCGCACGCATCCCAACCCTCGGAGATCTTGGTATAAGTTTCGCCGATCTTCTTTTCGACCCACTCGGTGATGATCTTCTCCTTGGCGCTTGCCTCATACATCTGCTTCAGGAGGTTATAGTCATCGCTAAGAGTAGCCTTATGACCGGGAATACGGTTAGTAAGTTTGACGATGGCGATGACGTCACGATTCTTACGGACATCCTTCATAATGAAAGCATCGGAGATATCTCCCGGTTGCATAAGTTCGATTTTTCGCGCCACCTCCGAGGGTAGATCCTGCATTTCGAAACGATTCGAGCCGGTCTGCTGATTCATCATCACGCCATTATTATTTTTGGTATCCTTATCTTGCGAGACATAATAGGCGGCCTCCTCGAAAGAGAACTTACCTGCCACGATTTCCTTGCGGAGGGAATCGAGTTTGACGACACCATCGGAGAGATCCTTGGTGCTCACCTTAGGAGTAAGGAGGATATGGCGGACATTCACCTGTTCGCCACGTTTTTCGATAAGTTGAATGATATGGTAACCATATTCAGTTTCGACGATACGCGACACTCGCTTAGGGTCACTAAGGTTGAAAGCGACTTGCGAGAACTCGGGCACCCAGTCGGCACGGCCGTGGAAGCCGAGTTCACCGCCCTGCATAGCCGAGCCATCCTCGCTATACATAATGGCGAGAGTAGAGAACTCCGACTCGCCGCGGTTGACACGATCGGCATAATCGCGGAGGCGTGCCTTCACGTCTTCGATCTCCTGCTCCGGGATGCGGGGATTGATCTGGATGATTTGGACCTCGACCTGCATCGGCACGTAAGGGATGCTATCCTCCGAGAGGGAATTATAATACTTACGGACCTCATTGGGAGTTGCTTTGACATCCTTGGTGAGCGAAGACTGAACTTGCTCCACGATATAATTGGTTTTCATCAGCTCCTTAAGTTGCTCACGCAGAGCGGGGAGAGGCTTATGGAAATACTCCTCCACCTTTTCACGCGAACCGAGGTTGGCGATGAAATAATTGAGACGCTTATCGACACCTGAAGCAACTTGGGCTTCGGGAGCGGTGATAGTGTCGATTTTCGCCTGATGGAGATAAAGTTTTTCGACTGCGATACGTTCGGGGATGACACAATAAGGGTCACCGGCGATAGTCGTACCCTCTTGGCGCGCCTGAGTATACTGTTCCTCGATATCGGAGCGATAGATTGGTTCGTCGCCAACGATCCAAGCGACCTCATCGATCACATTTTTTTTGATCGGGGCAGCGACGGAGATAATAGCGACTGCGCCCAAGATGGGTAAAAAAAGGTTTCTTAACTTCACAA
>SFMJ01000184.1 GCA_004553095.1 Bacteroidales bacterium | reverse complement strand
GAACCGCCGGTGAAATAATCGCCATACTTGGAAGCCGAGCAAGTGATTTGCAGGAAAGACGGGATGGCGAAAGTATTACGATAATTGAGAGTAATCTCGAACTCCTGATACTTATCCATCTTGCCGGAGAACTGCATTTCGCCGTAAGCGATGATGAAATCGGCATTCTTATTGAAGAGTTGACGATTCTTGGGGTTAGTACGAATCTCATAAGGAGTAGACCAGTCGGTAAGAGCCACATAAATATGGCAAGTATCGGGAACACCCTTAAGCTTTTCGAACTCCGAAGAAGCATAGTCGATATTTGCGGCGGAATATTGGAAATATCCACGAAGTTTGGTGGGGTGAAGATTCCAGGATCTGCCGAAAGCGAGGACACCATTAGTGCCATCTGTACGTACATAATCTCCGGTAAAGATCGAACCTGAACCGAGTTTACCGATGCCGAACAGGGAAACGAACTTAGTTTCGCACTTGACGGCCTTACCGACGCCATCGGGGGTATAATCGGTGGGAGTAGTAAGGTTTTGGTTAAGAGTAATCGAGCCTGCATTACCGGTATCCCAGAACTTAGCACCATTTTCATTCCATGGGCACCACATATCCTTTGCATTCATGTGCCACTCCTCGAAATCGCCACCGGGGAGGTCTGCGACATCTTGGGTTGTGACTTCGACCTCATTACCCTTATTATCGTCGGAGACGGCACGCACGATATACTTCGTATTAGGTTTGAGATGAGGGATAAAGCAAGAGAAAGCGCCCTGATTGCGGGATACGAACTGCTCAGGGACAGGAGTCCACTCCGAATCGGACTCGAGACGATACTCGAAACCATTGTTTGCATCAGCGGGGCCATTACCGTAAGCCCAAACGACCTTCGACCAAGCATCCACTTGATATGTAGAGACGATAGTTTCGGAGACTTGGGCATAGATGGTCCAAGTTTGGGTACGGCCATGAGTGGTGATATCGACAGCGAGAGGATAAGAGAGGTCGAGGGTGCCCGGGGTGATTTCCGGGGACATGGTAGAGACATCCTTAGCGCCGAGTTTGACACGTTGTAGTTTTAATTTGGAGAGGTCGGTACCTTCTGGGACAGTCACGATGACACGAAGAGCGGCCGGGTCGATAATGCTCTCCCCCACTTGTCCTTCGACTTCGAAATAGCGTTCGATAGATTGGTTTGCCTTAATCTCCCAAGAATAATCCTGATATAGAGAGAGAGTAAGCCAGAGGGTATGAGAGAGGTCGTGAGTACCCTGGAGGAGGTCGACATCGCAAGAAGCATTTGGAGTAGTGACGAACTTATTGAACTTCAGATTGCAGATATCTACGGACTCATCGAGGTAAAGATTGACCTTATAAGCGAGCGAATCGATATAAGCCGACTTAATCTCGCCCTCGGCAGCGATCTCGAGGATACGCTGAGGAATGCGGGGATAAGGGAGGTCATTTTCGATACAACCCGAAGCCGCCATCAGAGAGCAGAATGCGAAGAGGAGAGAGATAATATGGTAAAATAAATGACGCATATAGGGAAAAAAGTCTAAATACAGAGAGCGATACCGAAATTAATATTGAAGAGATTGAGGCGGAAATTGGCTCCCGAAGTAAAACGTTTGCCGGAGAACTCACCATTTTCAGTTTGGCGTTCACTCTTGAGGTAGAAGCCGAAGGCACCGAGCGAAACATGGAAAGCGACATTCTTCATAACGAAGATCTGCAGACCCGGGGAGAAATTGAGAGAAGCCTCGACGACATCAGTGTGGGTATCACGGATCTCGCCATTGAAAGGGCGGATAAAATTGTTGGTACCATACTTCACGCCGAGGGCAATTTCATTGAAAAGGCCGATACGGCCACGGCGAGAGAGTCCGACATACTGTGTAAAAGTAAAAGCGCCGGAGAAAGAGTTCGAACGATAAGAGATATCATGGAGGTTGAAATTGATATCCTCATCGACATCGACATTGAACGAGTTGATATCGCCGCGTGCGGAATAATAACCGAGTTTGAGACCGACAGAGAAAGACTTTTTGGGAACAAAAAGGTAATTATAGAGTTTACGGTCGAAACGGCCTTTATAACGTCCCACTTTCCACGACTTTAGGATTAAAGGGATGGTATCACCCTTATATACGGTCAATTCATTAGGGTCGAGGTTAGAGACATCGTCGACGACCTTCGAGTGGCCGCTAAGGAGTCGGATGACATCATCCTGGAGCGAATCGGGGACAAAGATATACTTACCATCGGGCACTTGCTTCTGACGAGGCTCTGCAATTGAATCTTGAGCAGATGCCGGCAGAGCGAAGAGCGCCACGAGCAAGGCAATATAGAAATTGAGAGCTTTAATCATAGATAGAAAGTTGTTCCGAAGGTTACACTAAAGAGGTTGATTTTAAAATTGGCGGACTTATAATGGCGGTTGGAGTGATAGATTTGGTCCTTGAGCGAGTCGGTCTTCTGATAAGAGAAGCCGAGCACACCGACATTAATCTCGATAGCCGAATAATTGGAGAGGAACATGATCAGACCGGGAGTCAAGCCGATATTGATCGAATAATTCTTCTCGTAAGTACCGCT
>SFMJ01000030.1 GCA_004553095.1 Bacteroidales bacterium | reverse complement strand
AGACGAGCCCGTCAAGCTCGTCTTTTTGATTATTATAGGCTTTGGGTTACTAACGTTACTGTCGTTCCTAACGTCACTAACGTTCCTAACGTTCCTAACGTTCCTATCGTTATTGACGTTCCTAACGTTCCTAACGTCACTAACGTTACTATCGTTATTATCGATTTGCCCATCTACGCGATTGATATTGTGAGAGTGGGAAAAAAGTGTTAAATTTGCGTGTTTAAAACTAAATCAATAATGGAACGCAGAGTAAGAGTTAGATTTGCACCGTCGCCCACAGGGCCGCTGCACATCGGAGGTGTTCGCACCGCCTTATACAACTATATTTTCGCACGCCGCCATGGCGGCGATATGATCCTTCGTATCGAAGACACCGATAGCACACGCTTCGTAGAGGGGGCTGAGGAGTATATCAACGAATCCCTTCGTTGGCTCGGCATCGGTATCGACGAGGGTGTAAAAGAGGGTGGTAAGTATGGCCCCTACAAGCAGTCGGAACGCCGCGATATCTATCGCGAACATGTGAAACAACTCCTCGACAACGGCAAGGCTTATATCGCCTTCGACACCCCCGAGCAACTCGAAGAGGCTCGCGCCAAGCATCCCAATTTCCAATATGACGCCTCGACTCGCGGCGAAATGTGCAACTCCCTCACCCTCCCCGCTGAGGAGGTGGAGCGCCGTATCGCCGCCGGCGACCGATATGTGGTGAGATTCCTCATCGAACCGGGCCGCGAAGTGAAGGTCAACGACCTGATCCGCGGCGAGGTGGTGATCAATTCTTCGATCCTCGATGACAAAGTGCTCTATAAGAGCGCCGACGACCTCCCTACCTATCACCTTGCCAATATCGTTGACGATCACCTCATGGAGGTGTCGCACGTAATCCGCGGCGAGGAATGGCTCCCCTCCGCACCCCTCCATGTGCTCCTCTATGAGGCCTTCGGATGGAGCGACTCTATGCCTCAATTCGTGCATCTACCCCTCTTGCTAAAGCCTGTAGGCAACGGCAAACTCTCCAAACGCGACGGCGATAAACTCGGTTTCCCCGTATTCCCCCTCGAATGGCACGACCCCAAGAGCGGAGAAGTCTCTTCCGGTTATCGCGAGAAGGGATACCTCCCCGAGGCGGTGGTCAATTTCCTCGCTCTCCTCGGCTGGAACCCCGGCGATGACTCCGAACTCATGAGCATGCAGGAGCTGATCGATAAGTTCTCGTTCGAGCACTGCTCGAAGGCCGGCGCCAAGTTCGACTATAAGAAGGGTCTCTGGTTCAACCATGAATATATCATCAATACCCCCGACTCTCGCCTCACCGAGCTCTTCAAACCGGTGCTCCGCGAACATGGCATCGAGGGTTATAGCGACGAGTATATCGCCCGTGCCATCGGTATGGTGAAGGGACGCGTCAACCTGATCGGAGAATTGTGGGATCAGGCCGATTTCTTCTTCCGTGCCCCGGAGGAGTATGCCGAGAAGGATGTCCGCAAGCGCTGGCAGGAGGATACCCCTCGCATCATGGGTGAAATGATCGGCTGGCTCGAGGAAATCGATGATATGACCTCTGCCAACGCCGAAAAGATAATCCTTGGCAAGATCGAGGAACGTGGCTATCACCTCGGCAATGTGATGAATGCCTTCCGCCTCGCCGTGGTGGGCGCTTGCCGTGGCCCTCACATGTTTGACATCACCGAGTTGATGCCAAAGGAGGAGGTGATATGCCGCATCAATCGCGCCATCGAGCGTATCAAACAATAATTTCCCAACACTAAACTGACGAGAATAGAACATACTATGGCAGAACGCACTGCTGAGGAGATCCTTTACTCCGCAGGTATCAGCATCTACCGATTAGGAATCAAAATAGCCGGACTATGGAATGAGAAGGCTCGCCTTCTCAGCCATGGTCATGGCGAAATCTTCGATAGATTGAGTGGCTGGCGACAGCCGGGCGACCGCGTGGTGTGGGTACATGCCGCCTCTCTCGGCGAGTTCGAGCAGGGGCGACCCCTCATGGAACGTATCCGCCGCGAGCATCCGCAGGTGAAGATACTTCTTACATTCTTCTCCCCCTCCGGTTATGAGGTGCGCAAGAACTGGCAGGGCGCCGATTGCGTCTGCTATCTCCCATTCGACACCCCCGGGAGGGTGAAGCGTTTCCTCGACTTGGTCGAGCCGGAGATGGCTATCTTCGTGAAGTATGAAATCTGGCGCAATTACCTCTGCCAACTGCATCGCCGCAACATCCCCACCTATCTTATCAGCGCCATCTTCCGTGATGATCAATACTGCATCCGCCATCCTCGCTCCCCTTACCGCGAATGGCTCGGGTGGTTCAGCCGCATCTTCGTGCAGGATGAGAATAGCCGCCGGCTTCTGGCAGGTATCGGTGTGGATAGGGTAGAGGTGTGTGGCGACACACGCTTCGACCGGGTGTCAACGATTCGTGCTACACGCCGTGATGTGACTGAACTTCAGGCATTTACTCGCCATGGCGAGGAGGGTGCCTCGCCGGTGATGATGGTGGGTAGCAGTTGGGAGGCTGACGAAGCGATCTATGCCCCATGGTTTGACAGCCATCCGGAGGTGAAACTCGTCATCGCTCCTCATGAGTTTAATGAGGTGCGTCTCAATGCGTTGCGTCGCCGCTTCAGGGGTGGGGTGGTGATGCTCTCGGAGTTGCAGAGCGGCAAACGAGGTGTCGACGGTGCACAGGTGCTGGTGATCGACTGCTTCGGGTTGCTCTCTTCGGCTTACTACTACTGCGACGTGGCATACGTCGGGGGAGCTTTCGGCGCCGGTCTGCATAATATCAACGAAGCGGCGGTGTATGGCGTGCCGGTGGTCTATGGTCCCAACAACCGCAAATTCATCGAAGCGCAAGAGATGAAGGCATGTGGCGGCGGCATCGAGATCAAGAGTCGCCAAGACTTCGAGGAGATCGCCGACCGACTGCTCGGCAGCAACGAGGCGAGTCGCCGGGAGAGGAAAGAGCGTGGAGCAGCCGCCGAAGCATATATCCAATCCAAACTCGGCGCCACCGACAAGATCTATGAGGAATTAGGAATTAGGAAATAGGAGATAGGAATGAGGCTCGCAAGCGAGCATGCGGAGAACGAATCCGCGCGAATGGCGAGCTGATACAATTATGCATTATGCTTTAAGAATTATTTGATAGTTTCAAAATAATTCATTAATTTTGCCGAAATACATATTTCTCAGAACATGGATAGCAAAGTGACTGTAGACGGCCTCACTTTTGTGCCGTATATTACTCGTGATGAAATAGAGTGTCAAGTCAAACGCGTCGCAGGCGAGATTCGCACCGACCTTAAGGGCAAGAATCCACTCTTCCTTTGTGTGCTTAATGGCGCATTTATCTTCGCGGCTGACCTGCTTCGCGAGGTGGGCATCAATGATGCCAAGATCTCTTTCGTGAAGTATTCCAGCTATGAGGGCACATCCTCCACCGGCAAGGTCAAGGAGATCATCGGCCTCAATGAGGATATCGAGGGTAGAGACGTGGTGATCGTCGAGGATATCGTCGACACCGGCTTGACCGCCTCGATGATGGTGGCTGACCTCAAGAAGCGTAACCCTCGCTCCATCCGTTTCGCTACGTTGCTCCATAAGCCCGAAAGCTCCAAAACCGGTTTCAAACCCGATTATGTCGCTTTCTCGATCCCCCCGAAGTTTATCATCGGTTATGGCCTCGACCTCGATGGCAAGGTGAGAAACCTCAAGGATATCTATGTGATTGAGGAGGATTGACCATCCTCTGTTCCCTTTCTCTTGATTTATTATCGCATGTTCACACTATCTTAGTTAAATAAATATTTTTGAAATGCTCAATATAGTTATTTTTGGCGCTCCCGGTAGCGGCAAAGGCACTCAAAGTGCCCGTTTGATAGATGCTTACGGCTTGTATCATATCAGCACAGGCGAACTTCTCCGCGACCATATTAAGCGCGGTACCGAACTCGGCGTCACCGCCGATCAGTTTATCTCGAAGGGGCAACTGATCCCCGACGATCTGATGATCCGCATCCTCGACGATGTGCTCGAGAATGAGGCCGCTGCCAAGAAGGGTGTCGTGTTCGACGGCTTCCCTCGCACCATCCCACAGGCTGATGCCCTCGAGGAGTTGCTCGCTAAACGTGGTTCGCAGCTCGACGCCGTTATCGGCCTCGATGTCCCCGAGGATGAACTTGTGAATCGTATGCTGGCGCGTGGTAAGGAGACAGGACGTGCCGACGATAATATCGATACCATCAAGAATCGCCTCGATGTCTACCACAACCAGACACTCCCCCTCCGCAAGTATTATGAGGAGAAGGGTAAGTATATCGCCGTGAATGGAACCGGTATCGTAGACGAAATCTTCGCCAACATATCCCGCCAACTCCACGACCTCACCGGTATCGCCCCAAAATAATCCCCCGCGATATGACCCCAAAATTTTAAGGAAAGCGCTCTTATCTGAATCGTTTATCGTCCGATGATATAATTTTTTTGATCGTCGGGCGTTTTTTTAGTATGAATATGTGTCATCTCAAGTCGGTTGCCGCCACTCTGCTGCTCGCTCTCTTCTTCCTCGCTCTGGGTGGCTGCAAGACTCCCAAACTCTCCGAAGCCAATGAGCAGTTCGGCCGCGGCGAGTATTTTAATGCTTCGAAAACATATCGCGCTGTCTATAATAAACTTAACCCGCGCGAAGACCGCGAATTGCGTGGACAAGTCGCCTACCAACTCGCTACTTGCTACCGTAAACTGAATATGGCGGCACGAGCCTCGGCGGCCTACCAGAATGCCATCCGCTATGATTATCCCGATTCGATGGCGCTTTATTACCTCGGCCGTTCTCTCCAAATGGAGGGTAAGTATCAACCCGCCATCGACGCTTATACCCAATTCCTCGAGAAGTGCCCCGGCGACCAACTCGCCCGCGAGGGGGTGAGAGGTTGCCAAAATGCTATCCGTGCCGCCTCTGCCCCAAAGTCGAGATATAAGGTGGCGCAAGCCAAAATATTCAATTCCAGACGCGCCGATTTCTCACCGATGTATTTAGATAAAACACTGAATACCATCTATTTCTGTTCTTCGAATGAGAAGGCTTCCGGCAATGACAAGTCGGAAATCACCGGTATGAAGCGTTGCGATATCTTTTACTCCACCAAGGATGAAAAGGGCAACTGGCAACGACCACAGCCTGCCGAAGGGGAACTGAACAGCGACTTCGACGAGGGGGTGATGTCCTTCTCGCCCGATGGCCAAACCATGTACCTGACACGCGCTCGCCGAGCCTTGGATGCCAACACTTCGGTCGAAATCTATACCTCCAAACGCTCTGATGCCACCTGGAGCGCTCCCCAGAAGTTTGAAGTCACTGCCGACACCCTCTCTGCTTTCGGACACCCCGCCGTCTCCCCCGATGGACAGTACCTCTATTTCTCCTCCGATATGCCGGGGGGGTATGGCGGTAAGGATATATGGCGCATAAACCTCACTCAGCGCGTCGGCTCGCTCGAAAACCTCGGCGAGCAAATCAACACCTCGGGCGATGAGATGTTCCCTTATCTTCGCACTGACTCGCTCCTCTATTTCTCAAGCGATGGCCATGCCGGTTTCGGTGGCCTCGATATCTTCGTGGCGCGCCTGAACTCCACCGGCGACCGCTGGAGCGTCGAAAATCTCGGCACCCCCATGAATAGCAAGGGCGATGACTTCGGCATCACCTTCGGTGAGGGTGAATCGGGTTTCTTCAGCTCTAACCGTGGCGACGGCAGAGGTTATGACCATATCTACAGCTTTGTCAAACCCGATATCAAGGTCACCATCTCCGGATATGTGCTCGATAAGGATGAAGAACCTGTGCCAAATGCCGTGATTCGTATCGTCGGCAATGATGGCACCACCCAGAAGGAGGTGGCTCGCGATGACGGCTCGTTCAAATTCTCTCTCCAACGCGGCGTGAAGTATGTGATGCTCGCCGGTGCTAAGGGATATCTCAATGTAAAACAGGAATTTGAGTCCGACTCCGAAGAGGAGGATGCCGATTATGGCATCGATTTTATCCTCGCCGCCATCCATAAGCCGCAGGTGGTGGAGAATATCTTCTACGACTTCGACCGCGCCACACTCCGCCCCGAATCGAAGGAGGCTCTCGACGAATTGGCACAAATGCTCAAAGACAACCCCAATGTGACCCTCGAGATGGGTTCGCACACCGACCGTGTCGGTACCGAGGAGTATAACATCGACCTCTCCGACCGTCGCGCCAAGAGCGTCGTCGACTACCTCGTCGAGGCAGGTATACCCATCGAACGTCTCTCCTGGAAGGGATATGGCAAGTCTGTGCCAAAGACCGTGACTCCTCGCATCAACAAGCAGTATCCACAGTTCGAAGTCGGCACCCAGCTCACCCCCGAACTGATCGACACCCTCAGCGAAGAAGACCGCGAAGCCGCCGACCAAATCAACCGCCGTACCGAGTTCCAAGTCACATCTATCGACTTCGATATAATGTAGTGCGCCATCCGCTATGCGTTCGTTTATTGCGTCATTACTCGGCGAAAAACATTTTTTTGCCTCGAAATAGCGCATATATCAATTTATTTTATTAAATTTGCACTTCGAAAATTATTCTTTAACATTTTGAAAATATGTCCCGATTTTCGGGCGTAGCTAACGAAATAAAAAAGTATGGCTCAGAAAAACAACGTCGATCAACAAAACTCTATCGACAAACTCAACGCTAATCTCAGCTCTGTAGGCGAGAAGGTGGTTGAAAACAAGAAGATGATCCTCTCTGTAGTGGGAGGCGTGGTGGTGGTGGCCGCCGCTGTGGTATGTTTCTTCTTATTCTATTTAAACCCTAAGCAAGACAAGGCTTACGAGGCGCTCAACCAAGTAGAGATCAAAGCTATGGGCAATGACTCTATCGCTTCGGCTGAGTATGCCAAAGTGGCTGACCAAAATAGTGGCACTAACGCCGGCAAACTCGCCGCTCTCTCTGCCGCCGAGGCTTATTACAACCGCGGCGACTATAAGAACGCTCTGAAATATCTCGAGCAGTTCTCTACTTCAGAGCCCGTGCTCGCCGCTAATGCCCTGATCCTTACCGGCGACTGCCATGTCAACCTCAAGGCTTACGACAAAGCCCTCGAGTGCTATGACAAGGCTATCTCTAAAGCCGATAAGAACCCCCAGATCGCTCCCCGCGTCCTCCTCAAGAAGGCTAATATCTTTGACGAGCAAAAGAAGTATGACAAGGCCCTCGAGTGCTATCAGTCGATCAAAAACGACTACCCGCAGTTCCAAATCGGCAATGGCCTCGGCATCGATGCTTATATCGAACGCGAAAATGCTCGCCTCGGCAAGTAAGCCCTCTTTTCCAATTTAGAACTTTCCATAAAATAATAAAACATTTGCTTATTTTATGAAAATGGGTCTCGGCTCTCGAGCGGAGGCCCTTTTCTCTTTTAAGAGCGCGCTCTAACTTAGGATTCGGATCTTTTATTCCTATCTCCTAATTCCTATCTCTATAATTGATTATGGATCATCAGATTATCTCTCTCTCCAATGGGCTGCGCGTAGTCTCGGCTCGCTCGGATGGTAATGTGGCTTATATCGGCGTGTTGACAGCCGCCGGCAGCCGCGATGATTTCGCCGGATGCGACGGTTTGTCTCATTTCGTGGAGCATACCATCTTCAAGGGTACTCCCTCGCGTCGCAGCTGGCAGGTGTCGGCTCGTATGGAGAGCGTCGGCGGTGAACTCAACGCCTATACCACCAAGGATGAGATCATGCTATATACCAATGCTCCCGCCGGTTATGAGGATCGTGCTTTCGATCTGATCGCCGACCTCGTCTTGAATGCCTCTTTCCCTGAGGCGGAAATCGACCTCGAACGGGGAGTTATCCTCGAAGAAATATTGAGCTATCGCGATAATCCTTCGTTTGCCGTCTTCGATGAGTTCGATGAGTTCTTCTTCAGCGGTTCGCCGTTGGCTCACAATATCTTGGGTTATGAGGAGACGGTGAATAATATCACGAGCGAAAGAGCTCGCCAATTCCTCTGCAGTGCTTTCGCACCTCGCAATATGGTGCTCTATTGTGTCTCTCCCACCGACCCGCAGCGCCTCCTCCGCCGTGTGGAGAAGTTTTTCGGCACTATCGACCGCACTCCCTCTCTTGCACCCCGCGTTACACCCTCCCTTCTCGACCCCTTCGACCGCACCAAGCATCTCGATAACCATCAGGCGAATACGGTGATCGGGTTCCCGATCTTCGGCCGCCGCGACCCTCGCTGTTATTCTCTCTATCTGCTCAACAATATCTTGGGCGGCCCGGCAATGAATTCTCGCCTCAACCGTGAGATGCGCGAGCGTCGGGGATTGGTGTATACCGTCGAAACAAGTGCTTCGCTCTATGACGACACCGGCGTGTTCCAGATATATTTCGGCACCGAACCGAAGAAGGTGGAGCGTTGCACCTCGATAGCCCTCAGGGAGTTGCACCGTTTGGCAGACCATCGTTTGTCGGAGCGTATGTTCAGCGATGCTCGCCGCCAGATATGTGGACAGCTCCTCGTCGGCGGTGACAACCGTGAGAGTTGCGCCATGTCGATGGCGAAGAATGTGATGCGCCAAGGCAGGGTGATTGATACTCCCGAGATGGCTGACCTCATAATGCAGCAGACTGCCGAGCAGGTGCGCCAACTCGCCGAGGAGATCCTCGCTAATCCCTATTCCCGCCTAACCCTCGCTTAAGAGTACTCTTAAAAATGTTTGATATAAGAAAATATTATCGTCCTGTCCTCCTCGCCCCGATGGAGGATGTCACCGACCCCTCTTTCCGCCTCATCTGCCATGAGCAGGGTGCCGCTATGGTCTTCACTGAGTTCGTTTCTGCCGAGGCTCTCGTCAGAGACATCTCTTCGACTGTCCGCAAGCTCACTATCGACGACCGTGAACGGCCGGTGGCTATCCAGATTTATGGCCGCGAACCGGAGGCTATGGTCCAGGCGGCACAGATTGTGGAGCGTGCCAACCCCGATGTAATCGACCTCAATTTCGGGTGCCCCGTCAAGAAGGTCGCATCCAAAGGTGCCGGCGCAGGTATGCTCCGGGATATCCCCAAGTTGCTCGATATCACTCGCAAGGTGGTCAATGCCGTCTCTCTCCCCGTGACGGTCAAAACTCGGCTCGGCTGGGACTGCGAGAATAAGATCATCACCGACCTGGGACCGATGCTCCAGGATTGTGGTATCAAGGCCCTCACCGTGCATGGCCGCACTCGTTCGCAGATGTATACCGGCAAGGCTGACTGGACTCTGATCAAGGCGCTCAAGGATGACCCTCGCATGGAGATACCCATCATTGGCAATGGCGATATCACCACTCCCGAGGAGGCTCGCGATGCCTTCGAACAGTTTGGCGTCGATGGCGTGATGATCGGCCGCGCTTCGTTTGGCGCTCCTTGGATCTTCCATGACGTACGTCAACTCCTCGACACCGGCAGCTGGATTCCGCTGCCGTTGGATCAAAAATTTGATATGCTCCTGCGTCAGATCAATGAGAGCATAGAACGTATCGACGAATATCGTGGCATCCTTCACATCAGGCGGCACTTGGCGGCGACACCCCTCTTCAAGGGAATCCCCAACTTCCGCGACACCCGTATCCGCATGCTGAGAGCCGACACCCTCGCCGACCTGAATGAGGTAATGAAAGAAGCCAAAGACCGCCTCGAAGCCCACCTCGCCAACCCGACCTAAAAAATTTAAGGAACGCGCTCTAAGGGCTTATTCCGCCAAAATGGGGCGAAATCGTGCGTTTTGGCGGATTAAAGCTGTTTTTATCCCAATTTTAACATATTTTCACATTATTGAATTGCGAAAAGTTATTATATTTGCTTCGGATTTTAATCGCAATTTTAGAGATGTGTCAGATCATTGGTAGAAAGCAGGAGATCGAGGAACTGACTCGTGCCTGCAATAGCAACAGGGCTGAGTTTGTGGCTGTATATGGGCGACGTCGCGTCGGCAAAACATTCCTCATCAATGAGGTGCTGCGCGATAACATCACTTTTCGCCACACCGGCCTGTCACCTTACGACCGGACTCGCAAAGTGACGTTAAGCGATCAGCTTCAGAATTTTCATTACTCCCTTATCCGCTACGGGATGGAGGGGGGCGAACGCCCTCGCAATTGGATGGAGGCTTTCTTCCGCTTGGAACAATTTCTGGAACGCCAAGACAATGGCTCTCGCCAGGTGGTTTTCATCGATGAACTCCCCTGGATGGATACCCCTCGTTCCGGTTTCCTGACCGCGCTCGAAGCCTTCTGGAACGGATGGGGTAGCAGTAGACATAACCTCTGCCTCGTGGTGTGTGGATCTGCCACCTCTTGGATGCTCGACAACCTTATCAATAACAAGGGTGGATTATATGGCAGATTGACTCATGAGATATGTCTTCATCCCTTCTCATTGCAAGAATGTGAGCTATTCTTCTTGAGCCGTGGCATCAAGATGTCGCGATATAACATCGCTCAAGCCTATATGATATTGGGGGGAATACCATATTATTTGGATTATTTCAATCCTTCGATGAGTTTGGCGCAGAATATAGATGCTCTATTCTTCAATCGCCGACCCAAACTTGGTGATGAGTTCGAAAGACTTTTTCACTCGATATTCGATCATGCCGACCTTTGTATGGAAATAGTGCGTTTTCTATGTAAACGTCATAGCGGCTATACTCGCAATGAAATACTTGCCAAGATCTCGAAATCCTCTAATGGCGATCTGACCAAGCAGTTGAAAGCTCTGATAGGAAGTGGGTTTATCTCGACCTATACACCCTTCGGAGAGAAGAGGGTGACCTACTACAAATTGTCGGACAATTTTTGCCGCTTTTGGCTTCATTTCAAGGAGGAACGCAAGATAGAGGAGTGCGACTATTGGTTGCATCATCTCAAGGAGTCGGAGATCTCCGCTTGGCGAGGAATAGCCTTCGAGGAGGTGTGTATGCAACACATCGACCAAATCAAGCGATCGCTGCAAATCGCCGGAGTGTCCTCGCGCGAGTCGTCATACATCCTTCGCGGTGAGAATGGCGAGGAGGGAATGCAGATCGACCTGATCATAGATCGTGCCGATGATGTGGTAAATGTCTGCGAGATGAAGTTTTGCAAGTCGGGATATGTTGTCACCAAAGCTTATGCGGAGAAAATCGCCCGTCACATCGAGAGGTTGGAGCAGATGATCCCTTCGAAAACTTTTATTCCTACGCTCATCAGTGCATCGCCTATCCACAGCAATGAGTATGCCGACACATTCGCGGCACGCCTCTCTTTAGATGATTTGTTCTAAGAGCGCGTTCCTAAGCGGGCTTTCCCTGTTTTTTTATCGGCGGAAGCGGCCGAAGATGTAGGAGGCACATTCCGGCAATTCGGGGAGGCGGAGCAGTTTGGCGCCTGCCAAGTAGACGAATATGCCGGCTCCGATCATGACTATGAGCGCAACTAAGGGATGCGTTTCACCTATCCACCACATGACCCCTACTGCCGCTGCCGTCATCACTCCCGACAAGAGGATATAGGGGAGCATGTCGAGAAGATAGCGCCGCTTCGACACTCCCGTGGCTCGCGACACAATGAAGAGGGTCACTATATAGGTCAATGCTGACGCACCCAACTGTCCCCATACCAGCATCTCTACACTCCCGAAACCGATCGTAGCCACGATCGCCAACATGATCATGCCATCTTTCACCACCTCCACCACGAAGAGCTGACGTGCATGTCCCAAGGAGAGTATGTAATTGTTGTAGAGCGATATCAGCACCACGAAAATCCCTCGTATCGTCAAGATCTGGAAGAGGATAATCGCCGCATCCCACTTCGTCGAGAAGAGGGTGTGGAAGAGGGGTGTGCCTATCGCCGCTATACCACACATCACAGGAAAGAGAATGAAGGCGGTGAAGCGATTGATCTTCGACACATAGCGACGGAAATTCTCTCCATCATCCTGGAATTTAGAGAGCAAGGGTACGAACGAGGCGGTGAGCACCTGCGATATCGAGGCACTGCCCATCTTGCTCCACTTGTCGGCTTGGGTATAGACACCGAGCGAACCGAGGTTGTAGAACGCCCCGATCACAAAGGAATAGATATATAGGAAGAAAGTATTGAGCGACGACGAGGAGAAGACACTCAGCCCGACGCGCCATATACGCTTCAGCGAGTCTATGGCGAAGGTGAATTGGGGTGTCCAGCGTGTCGATACCCAGAGCACTGCCGACTTGATGGCGGCAAGCGAAACTGTTTGCCACACCAATGCCCAAGCACCATAGCCGCCGATGGCAAGCCAAATGCCGATACCCCCGGAGATGGTGAGCCCGATGATATTGGCGAAAGCGATGCGCCTTACATCCATCTCTTTCATAAGACGAGTGGTCTGCACAAGTCCTAATCCATTGAGAATGAAGGATAAGAACATCACTCGCGAGAGGGGTATCAGTCGCTGGTCGCCCTGAAAGATCTTCGCTATCAGGGGGGCGCAGAGGAAGAGAATTGCATATATCGTAAGGCTTATGGCGAGGTTGAACCAGAAGACGGTGGAATAGTCGCGCCGCGACGGATTCTTCTGCTGAAGCAAGGCAGATCCGAACCCACTATCGACGAACAAGATGCCGAAGGCTTGGAACACAAGGAGCGCACCGACCAAGCCGAAATCCTCCTTCGAGAGGAGGTTGGCAAGGACGATACCCACCAGAGCATAAAGCACTTGCGATGACACGCGGTCGATCGTGTTCCACTTCAGTGTCCTGGCTGTCTTGAGCTTGAGTGAGGGTGAGTCTGAAGTCTGTGCCATCAGAAGTTGCTAACTCGTTCGGGAAGTGTTGTCTCTGTGCCTGTCGCCTCTGTCTCTCCTTCGCTCTCTCCTTCGTTCTCTCCTTCGCTCTCTTCTTCAGACTCTTCGGCTGTTCCTTCCTCTTCCACTTTCCGGGTAGAAGGCATATCATCCGGAGTTGCTTCCATCTCATTGATAGGCAATATCTTGCAACCACCCACTTTCTTGATCGTAGGATTGCCGACATAATAGACCTTGGTCGTGCCGATGCCGCGCACGTCGAGCGACTCTATGGGGTAGCAACCGATTGAGCCGGTGCCGGCAACGTCACATTTCACGGTGTTGGCTTTCAGCTCGTCGGCCTGGATCACTCCGGCGCTTGCCAAGCGATAGGTGGCGTTCTTGCATGTGCCGCGCAATACAACGCTGCCATTGCCTGCCGTTACAGATGCCTTGAGATGTGTGGTGTTGATATCATTGCACACGATCTTGCCATTCCCCAAGAGGGAGGCGGTGAAGGTCGGTACTGCGGCGGGCATATCGGCATAGATGATGCCATCTCCTTCGTTCTTGATTTGTGTGACATAGTCGGAGTAAATGTAGAGTGTAGGCACGGTGCCCATGTCATGATCCACTACCTCCTTGAGCATCAGGCTACCCTTATTGTTCGACACCTCGATAGCCTCGCTGAAATCGACATCGGAGTCATAGACCACCATCCCCACCGAATCGGGGCAGGCTCGATACACGATGTTCAGACCGCCTCGCTGTGAGATCTTGTCGAATGGTCCCACCTCATAGAGATGCTGACGTGCAGATGAG
>SFMJ01000029.1 GCA_004553095.1 Bacteroidales bacterium | reverse complement strand
TCTGGTCTCCAGGGGTGTTTTCTTGCCCTTTTCTTACCATAAGCTTTGTTGATGTCATAGGGATAATTGCCAATATTCTTAGCATTAGAGGCAATAATTTTACGCACTTCTGCGGCAGTAAGAGATGGATCCCTTGATGAATTTGCGTCTCTTTGACTTGAAGCATCTTTTAATAATGCAGGAATGACAACTTCGTTTGATTTGCATAACGCTGTCGTGCAATTTCTATTCAAAAAATTCCCTGCCATCTGAGGATACATCACGACCTTCTTTTTTTAAATGCAAAGATAGCAATATTTTGCTCACACAAGCAAAATATTGCTATCTTTATCTTTGTTATAACGCCTCGAGAGTGGGCGGTGTCGCGTCTTACTTTATTTCCCAGGTTTCGTGGGTCTTCATAATCATGTCGCGGAGGCCGGAGAAGCCTTTTGCCTCTTTGACTTCGCGAGTCTGACGATCTACTTCTTGGTCGTATACCAAAGCGTCAACATCGCGGATTACGCCGAGTGCCAAGGGGAGGTCGTGACCATCCATCATGGCGAGTTGCTGCTGCAAGAAGTTCTCTTTGCAATGAGCATCATGCACCAAGACATCGTCGATGGTATAACCATCTTCGCCGATGACTACAGCCTTCAAGCCGAAGCCATCTTGCACCAATCCCTTCTCCATGTTCTTGCCGAAGAGCATCTTCTCGCCGTGACGCAGGGTGATGGTGTGGTCGGCACGATTCTCCTTGTCGGCGAAGTAGCGGTGGATACCATCGTTGAAGATGACACAGTTCTGAAGGATCTCCACCACAGAAGCCCCCTGATGGCGAGCAGCGGCTACCATGACTTCGCGAGTTGTGTCAAGGTTGACATCGAAAGAACGAGCAAAGAAATTGCCGCGAGCGCCGAAGCAAAGTTCAGCCGGGATGAAAGGATCTTCCACCGTGCCATAAGGGCTGGACTTCGACACGAAGCCGCGATCGGATGTCGGCGAATACTGACCCTTGGTCAAGCCATAGATCTTATTGTTGAGGATCAGCATATTGAGGTTGACATTGCGGCGGATGGCATGGATGAAGTGATTGCCACCGATAGCCAAGCCGTCGCCGTCGCCCGAGATCTGCCATACGGTGAGATTGGGGTTAGCGGTCTTGACGCCGGTGGCGATGGCTGCTGCTCGACCATGGATCGTGTGCATGCCGTAGGTGTTCATATAGTAGGGTAGGCGTGAGCTACAGCCGATGCCCGACACCACTACTGTGTTGTGGGGTGCTACACCAAGTTCCGCCATCGCCTTATGAAGCACATTCAAGATGGCATGGTCGCCACATCCGGGACACCAACGTGCATTCTGACTGTTCTTAAAATCACTCGGAGCGAATTTGCAAGTATTATTTTCCATCTCTTATGCCTCCATATATTTTTTTACACCATCTACTATTTCTTTTACCAAGAAGGGTTGACCCTCTACCTTGTTGATACGCAAGATCTCTCTGCCGGGGAGATGACTCTGCAGGTAGTCGGCAAACATGCCGGAGTTGAGTTCAGCCACAATGATGCGCTTATATTGCATCAGAGTGTCGATCGTGTTGGCGGGAAGTGGATTGATATATCTGAATTGCCAGAAAGCCACTTTGTGACCCTCGTCGTTGAGCTGTTGAGCGGCAGTGAGGAGATGGCCGTAAGTGCCGCCCCATCCCAAGAGGATAGTGTCGGCTTCCGGAGCAAACATCGGATTCATCAATGGGACTTCCTTGGCGATCTTTTCGATCTTCTCACGACGTTGACGCACCATAAGTTCGTGGTTGGCGCCATCGGTGGAGATCACGGAGGTCTTATTGTCTTTCTCCAATCCTCCTACACGGTGCATAGCGCCGGGCATGCCGGGATGTGCCCAGTATCTCACGAGGTTTTCGTCACGATCGTAGGGACGCCAGCCCTCTGCGAGTTTTTCGGCAGGGAGGATGTGAGGATGAATTTCGGGATAGTCGTTGGCTTCAGGAATGCGCCATGCGCTTGAGCCGTTGGCGATAAATGCGTCGGTGAGGAGTATCACCGGAGTCATGTGCTCCATGGCGATGCGCGCAGCCTCGAAAGCCATGTGGAAGCAGTCGGTGGGGCTTACTGCCGAGAGGACACATACCGGAGATTCGCCATTGCGGCCATAGAGTGCCTGCATAAGGTCGGTCTGTTCGGTCTTTGTGGGGAGTCCGGTGGAGGGCCCGCCGCGTTGCACGTCAATCACCACCAAAGGCAACTCAGCCATGACAGCCAAGCCGATACCCTCTGACTTCAAAGCCAGACCGGGTCCGGAGGTAGAGGTCACTGCCAAGTGACCGGCATAACTTGCGCCGATGGCGGAGCATACGCCGGCGATCTCATCTTCCATTTGCACGGCTTTGACGCCAAGATCTTTGCGCTTGGCAAGCTCGTGAAGGATGTCGGTGGCGGGAGTGATGGGGTAGGAGCCAAGGAAGAGGGGGCGTCCACTCTTCTCCGAAGCCATGATAAGACCCCATGCTGTCGCCGTATTGCCTGTGACATCGGTGTAGATGCCTGGCTTGGTCGACGTGGTCTCTATGCGATACACAGGAAGTGAACTGTGGGTATTGTGGCCATAGTCCCACCCTGCCTGCAATACTTTGGCATTCGATTCGTAGATGGCAGGCTTCTTGGCAAATTTCGCTTTCAACTTGCGAAGCACACTCTCCACAGGGCGGTCGAAGAGCCAGCAGATCACGCCCAATGCGAGCATGTTCTTGCACTTCATCATCCCCTTCTGATCGAGACCGGAGTCTGCCAGTGTGTTCTTCAGAAGCGTGGTCATCGGCACCAAGAGGATGCGCTGAGGATTGATGCCAAGCTCGGTGATCGGATCGGCTGTCTGATATTCAGCCTTGCGGAGATTGGCCTCCGTGAAGGAGTCGACGTCACACACGATGATGCCCTCCGGCTTCAGATAGCGAAGGTTGGTCTTGAGCGCCGCCGGATTCATTGCCACAAGCACGTCTGCTTCGTCGCCCGGAGTGTGGACACTCTTGCCGACTCCCACTTGATAACCTGACACTCCACTCAGCGAACCTTGCGGGGCACGTATCTCCGCAGGATAGTCCGGGAATGTCGAAATCTCATCCCCGATCTCTGCCGAGATGTTGGAGAAAATGTTGCCTGCAAGTTGCATACCGTCGCCGGAGTCACCTGCAAATCTGACCACTGCTCTTTCAATGGTCTTGACATTCGTAGTCTGTAACATACCGATTTTTTTTGTGTTGTTATGGTATTATTAAACTGTTATACCTATAAGGTAATAACTGATTTTTGTCAAATAAATTGTCTATAGCATTATCTTTTCTGCTTTCCCCTTGCCGATCACGATATAAATGCCATGTTGGAGGTCACGACCATCGACGTTTCTGCCGTTGAGGTCGAAGATTTTTACACCTTCAGGCAGTGTGACCGAGGTGCCGCTCACTCCGATGCTCCAGGGCTTTTCTTCGATTTCGGAGATGGCACTCGTGCCTCCGCCATGTTCTGATGTGAGACGGTAGAGATAGACCGGAGTCTGCGATGACTCATAGTTGAGGAATCGAGGCTGGGTCTTGTTGAATTGCAACGAACCAAACTGATCGAAGGTGAAGATGAACGATCCATCCTCGCCGAAGGAGATGACTCCCGGAGTGTGGGTGGTGGTGTCAAGTTTCATCTTGTTCTTGGCTGAAGCTGTCCATGCTCCTTTGTAATTGCCATAGATGTCATAGACCTCTATGTAGTTCTTTCCATCTGTATCGACGGGGAATTTTACTACAGCCGATGTTATTGGGAGTTCGATCACCGACTCTTCGGCGTTGAAGTCGACGAATCCTGCACTCTCCAGGAATGCTCGAGTAGAGTTGCCCCCTGTTACGCTCATAGCGTGAAGTGTATTGGATGACAGGATGATATAGAAATCATCGTTTTGCATTTGGGAGGTGGTGGTGACGCGATCCCAGAGGCCGTCGGAATAGTCGGTCGAGGCATTATCGCGAGCGTATGCATCAAGATAGGTGGTAGAACTTGTCAGAGTGTAGTCACCGACACTGCTCTTGACGTATGCCTTGATATGCTGTTCGGGATTGACATCGGTGTCAAGGGTAATCTCCGTTTCGCCGGCGAAGCCGTAGGACTCATAGTCGCCGCCATTGATGCTCATCATCAGCTCGGTGGCACCCGGCCAAGTAACACGTTGGCGAGTCTCGCCCCACCATCTCAGACAGTAGGTGTTGACACCGACCACACGTGTGCTGTTGAAGATCGGTGCACCGGGGCGATCGACGACTGTCGATTCAGCCTCATCGGCGAGTGTAAATGTGTCGGCAATCTTCGTGCCCCATACATATTCTGCCAACTGAGGATAGTCGATGAAGGGATTGCGATTCTTCTGAAGGAGATAGATCTCTTCATTGCGGTTCTTCTCCTTGCTGTCGACCGGGTCTTGGCGCGACCAGCGGAGCAGAAGGTCTACCACCCATGGATGGAGATTGCCCTCAGTGTCGCATAAATATGAGGCATTTGTATCATCCCATGTCAAATTGGGATAGGTGGTAAAGATATAGAAATATGCGCGGGCGAAGTCTCCCTTATACTCATCAGCAGGCTCGAAGACGCTGGTTGATCCGCCACCCTGCCCCTCGAGGGGAGTGCCGACACGGAACAGACCATTATCCAAGAGGCGAGCATCGCTCGTCTCGCCGGGAGGATAATTACCCTTGACATTGTTGGCATTCTGGTCGCTCGGGTTGAGGTGGAAGAGATCGCTATATGCCTCGAGACCGTTATTCTTGCCGCCCCACCAGGAGTTGGCTACCGCATGCTCGATATTGAGTGAGGCATGCTCCGGCAGATAGACGATGTTATTGCTATACATATCCCACCAGATGGTCTTGCCATTATATTCACGCACGTCGGTCTTCTCGAAGGCAGGCCAGGTCTTGGTGTTGTAAGTAACACGTTCATAGCCCGAAGAGGCTTGGCAGATGGCATCTTTCAACTCTGCTCCCTGCTTGCCGTCAAGCCCGGAGTAATACCCATCGGGTATCTCGGCATAGCCGAGGGAGATCCCGAGAGTGAGGGCGATTATTGATATAAGGTTACGCATAAGTATTTGTTTTGGCTGTTCCTTAAAAATTTATTTTGTAGATTGCCGGGCGATGTATCGTCAGATTACTTTCCGATCATCACCTTCACCGACTTCTCGAATGATGGTTTCACCACGATATAGACACCCTTGGAGAGGTTTTCGCCCAACACCTCGCGACCATTCATGTCGAAGATGTGAGCACCCTGAGGCGCCAGAATGTTGTTGCCCCACACCTCAACGAGGAATGAGTCATCCTCCTCTTCGATGTTGAGACGCTCCATGCCTGATGTGGCCTTTTCGACCACGAGTGCTGCATTCTTGATCTCCCAAGTATCTGCGCCGGAGGTGGTTGAAGCATATTTAAAGCCAATATTCACCTCCTTGCCGAGGAAGGATGCAAGGTCGATCGTGCCACTGTCGACAAATGTCCAAGATCCGGCACCGGGCCATGTAGGGATTGCAACTTCAGACACTGCACCGGTGGCTACATCTTTCACCACCACCTTGCAGATGTCGCGGAGGGTGGTTTGGAATTTCGCTGCATGCTCGAATGAGAATTTGGCTGAACTTGCATCCTTGAGCGATACGGTGGGACTCCATGCGTAGGAGAGTGATTCGTAAGGTGTTCCGGAGATATAAGCGCTACCATTGAGGTAGGACATGCCATTGTAAGACTTCCAGCTCCAGACGTAAGTTCCGGCTTCGGGGAGGGTTACATCTTCGATGGTCCAGTCGCCCATGCTGCTGTCTGCCTCATCGAGCCAGCGATAGGTAGTGCTGTCTTGGTCATCACCGCCACCTGTGCCGCCGCCACCGGTGCCATTCAGATCATAGGGTTCTGTCTTCTTCGAGCCCCATATATGATCTGCCAAGTCGGGAAGGTCGATGAAGGGGTTGCGATTCTTCTGGTTCTTGTAGATGCCATCGTTGCGATCACGCTCTTTTTGGCTCACCGGGTCGTTGGTGCTCCATCTCAAGAGGAGTTCGCTCGCCCAAGATTGGAACATCAGATCGGAACTTGTGTTGTACATCCAGTCGGTGGTCGATTTCCAGGAAATATCGTTGTAAATGGTAAACATATACATGAATGCGCGAGCGAAGTCACCCTTATATTCATCGGCAGGCTCAAAGCAATAGGTAGCGCCACCCCCTTGTCCCGACTTGGGACGTCCGACGAAGGTGACACCATTGTCCCAGGTCACTTCCGAGAGCTCGGCGAGGGGATAGTTGCTCTTGCGGCTGTTGGCATCCTGATCGCTCGGGTTGAGGTGGCATAGGTCCTTGTAAGCGGCATTCTTCGTGCCTCCCCACCATGAGTTGGCGACAGAGTGCTCGATGTTAAGCCCGGGGTGACCCGAAGAGACTGCCACAAGGTTGCTGCTATACATATCCCACCAATAGTCGACACCGCCGACATTCTTGACATCAGTGTCTTTGAAGGCTACCCATGTGCCCGATGCACCGTATGTGATTTCGGTGTGATTGTAAACCACATTCTTGACAGCTGTCATCAACTCTTTGCCACACTTGCCATCGAGCGAGTCGTAATAACCGGAGGGATATCCTGCCTCTGCACTCGAGGCTGCGATCAGCATGCCGATCATAGGCAAGATGGGCTTCAAATATTTGGTAAAGTCAGTTTTCATTTCTTGGCTGGATTAGATTATGATAATGCTTGTTGATAAGATTATTTTACGATCAGTTTTTGAGGACGGCCGCCACCCACTGAGACCACATATACGCCCGGTTTGAGTGGTATAACAGATGCGTCGGCGGGAGATTCATCTTGCAAGATGATGGTGCCATCGAGAGAGTATACGACGATGGTGCCGGCCTCGCCTTGGGCGCGGCTCACATATATGCCACCCTCTACGCCATATACATGGTAGGGGGCGGAGTCACGCACGTCGTTGATGCCCGAAGCGGCGACATAGATGATGTTGGAGGCGGGGGAGAGGATGCCGAGACGCGAGTAGGAGACATAATAGGCTTCCGCCACCTTGGGGTCGCGTCCGGTGATGCTATAGAATGTTTCGTTGGTTTCGTAAGTTTCGGACTCTTCTTGGTCGTCGTTATAGATGACGCGAGTCAGCACATAGAAGTCGGCTTCGCCGGTAGCAGCCGACCAGTGAGCGGTATAACCGGTGTCGGTGAGGTCGGTCGGGTTCTGTGCATTGAGCGCGGTGAGGGTCGGCTCGGCGAGTCCTTCGCCGGTGAGGTTTACAGCGACGCTCCCTGCCAGACCTCCATCATAGAGGGTAAGTTTGGCGGAGTGCTCTCCGATCGACTTGGGTGTGTATCGGATGGTGAGTAGATAGCCTCCATTCTCATTGATGGTCTTGGCGGGGATTGTGGTCGTCTCGGTGACGAAGCAATCGCGGTTGGCGCCGACGATGCTCACGGAGAGCTGGCTGGTGAAGTTATGGCCGGTGATTTGCAGTTCGCGAGTATATGTATGCCCCACAGCCCCCTGCCCGAAGGAGAGGGAACTGCCATTGGCGGGAGAGGTGATCTCCGGATCGCCGGTGATCGGCGGCGTCGGATCGCTGCCGGCTTGTTCGGATACAGAGAACACTTCTTCGGTGCTGATGCCCCATATAAACTCAGCCAAGTTGGGAAAGTCTACGAAGGGGTTGCGATTCCCTTGATATTGCTCCACCAGGTCATTGCGGTCGATCTCTTTTTGACTCACCGGGTCCTCGCGCGACCACTGCAAGAGCATATTGACTGCCCATGGCACTAAGGTCGGATAACTATTCTTCTGGAACATATAGTTGATCACCCAGTTGATGTCATCATAGACCGTAGCCATATAGAACATGCTTCGGGCGAAGTCACCCTTATATTCGTCGGCAGGCTCGAATACGTTGGCACATCCACCCCCTTGACCCGACATCGGAGACCCTACTTTCGAGACCCCATTGTCGAATGTGGCTGTGCGCACTTCGCCGAAGGGATAGTTGAGTTTCGCCTGATTGGCGGGACCATCGCTCGGATAGAGATTCCACATATCGCTATAGGCAGGGGTGTACTCCACGCTGCCATTCTGCTTCCACCATGATTTGGGCACCGAGTGCTCGCGTTGCATTTTGTTGGCGGAGAAACTCTTGGTACCACTCTGCCCCTGCTGTATGAGGTAGATCTTGTCTGAATACATCTCCCACCAGCGCTTGCACCCATTGACGAGCTCCGGATATACATCGCTGTATTGCCAATAGTCGGGGAGATCGTAATATTCGAGAGTGGTGTGACTGCTCACACATTGCTTGGCGGCTGTTTTGAGCGCCTCTTTTTTCTTGCCATCCATTTGGTCGTAGTAGCCCTCGGTGAAGTTGGCGTATGCCATCTGCACGGCAAGCGAGAGCGTTAGTAGTAAGAATATTTTATTCTTCATTTATTGACATCGTTTATGTTGGCTCTGTCGTCATCCGGTCGACAGAGCCGGGGGTTAGAAATAGTTTTTATTTGGTGATGTATCAGGGCGCAAACCCTGACACACCTATAGGGTTTTAGAGTCAGAGTTCTCTGACTTCGGTGATCTTGCGGATGCCGCGAGTGCCGAAGTATTCTTCGATGTTACATTTGATCATCACTTGCTTACCGTATATGCCGGGGTTGAGTTTCAAGCCCAGAGTCGAGCGGACGGCAGAAGAGAGCTGAGCCGGCACGGAGTTGTCGACGCCACACTTCATCGGAGCCACCGAGGAGAGGATCACATTGTTGGAGTTGAGGTATGCTGTCGAACCGGGCACTTCGTTGGCGCTGAATTCGCAGGCATCGCCGATGAAGTCCGAACCGGTAGCCACATATCCGGCTACATAACCGATCACCCAGACGCCTGTCTTGTCTTCGGTCGATGCTTTCACCCAAGAGACGTTATAGGGGTTGGCTTCGGTGCCGTCGCCTGCCGGTGCGGGGCCTTCGGTGCCGCCACTCATCGACTTGCCGTTGATGCGGAACTCATTGAAGCCACCCTTGCTATCTACGATGGCGGGAAGACCCAATTCGGTAGAGATTTTACCATTCACCAAGAGTTGTGCCTTGTAGTATTCAGGGTTGTCGATCAGGTTGACCCAAGTGCGGAGCGATGTGCCTTGAGGCAGGTCGACTACGATACATTTGTTGATATCGGTCTCGTCGGCGCTTTCGGCGATCAGCACATTGTTGAAAGTCTCGACATCCTTGCCGAATGTCACATCGGCGGCGGAAGTAACGGTGGTAACACCGGCCTTGACAGCACCTACGATATAACCGGAAGTCCAGCCTATCAGTCCATCATACTCACCGCTTCTTACGTCAGACACGCTGAAGGGGGTAGCCTCTTCGCCCGCCTCGGTGATGATCACGTCGGTGACGTCGCGCAGGATCAACTGCCAAGGATCGGTAGCCGAGCCGGAGTTGTAGTATGACAGGATACCTCTCACGATGCCGCGACCCTTCGGAAGTTCTTTGTAATAGAAATTGGAGTAGCCGGAGTTTCTGACTGTGAGTGTCTGACCATTGGCGTCAACTAAATAGCGACTCACTGTCGACTCGTAGGGAGCGTAGGTCTGTCCCTCTTCCTCGATCTGGAAGGAGACATTGCGGAACTCTACGAGCTGGCTCTGTAACTCAGGAAGTGTGCCCTTGGTGAGCTCGTCGAAGCTATCGAAGGAGAGACAGTAGAATTGGTCGGTAGGATATGGTTCGCCATATTTCACCTTGGCAAATTCGGGTGAGGGGAGTCCGTCGCATTGTGCATGGCGCAACATATAGTCGAGTGCCATGAATCCAAGCTGATTTTCCCCATTGAGCTCGGTGTCGGAGGGTGAACCTACCTGCTGCAGACCATAGTAATAGCCGAGATAGAGCCCGGTCATATCGACCACGACATCCTGCCCCAAACGATAGAAGTTGTAGAGGCTGCCGCTATTGATGGAGAATGCGAGGGAGGCTGTCTCATCCTGGATCACCAATGATTTGTAGATATTGCCGGAAGCATCGCTCGACACTACGCGGCCATGGATGATGATATGCTCGCCATCCACCACATTGCCCTCGGCATCATACTTCTCGGTGCCCTGCTTGAAGCCTACCTTCTCAATCTTGTTCTCGTATGCTTGCTTCAATTCAAGGATCGTGGTGTTGGCCTTGATCGAGGCTTCCGGCACTACCAGCCCGGGATCATCCATCTCAGCTTGGCAGGATACGAGTCCTGCCGTTGCCGTGATAGCGAGTGCCATGGCAAGCGCCGAATATATATTTCTTTTCATCTTTTTCATCTTTTCGTTAGATTTACTTTTTGCCATAGACATTCAGGTTGTTGATCTCCCATTGGTCGGCACCCTCGGTGGTCGATTCATATTTGAAACCGACTTCCACCACCTTGCCATCGAATCTGGAGATATCGATCTTGCCACTGGATGCAAATTTCCAAGTTCCTGCATCAGGCCATGTCGGGATATCATATTCAGTCCAATCGGTTGTGCCTGATTCGCGCACCACGAACTTGCCGATCGTCGGAAGTGTGGTCTGGTATTTAGCAGCATGCTGGAAGTCTACCGAAGCGCCGGTTACACCCTCCAATGAGATGGCGGGTGAGTGGGCAATCGACTTGGCGGCATTTGCCTTGCCCCCCACGAATGCACTTGCGTTAAGATAACTTGTGCCATTATAGGATGTCCATTTCCAGACGTATGACACACCCTCGGGGAGGGAGATGTTGTCAAATATCCAATCGCAGGTTGCGCTGTCGGAAGCCAAGAGCTTATAGAGCGCTGCGTTCTGATCGCTGCCGGGAGTCGATGGGTCTGTGGGTGTGTCGCCCGAGTGATCCGGCTTTTCGGCGTTGCCTACGTTGACATTGTCGATGCAATAGGTAGTTGAGAAGCCCGATCCACCCTTCTCCGAGTAGTAGCGCCAGCCGATGTAGATGGTGCCGCTATATGCAGAGAGGTCGACGTTGGCTTTCTTCCAGTCGCTATAGCTGGTGCCTGTAGGGGGCACTGCGATGTCTGCCTTCAGCTGCGTGCTTGTCGATGTCTTCGGATTGTTAGAACTCATCACATAGACTTCGAGTGTGCAATTATCGGCAGGATATGCCGCTTGTGTCTCGAATTGGAGTGTCTTCTCGGCGATCTTATCCATATCGATGGCGGGTGTGATGAGCCAGTTCTCATACGGGCCGCCGGTCTCTGTGCCGAGATATGCACTGGTGGTGATGTAGTTGTTGCCGCTGAACTCCTTGATATACCAGCCGCTCAGACCGCCCGATACTTCAACATTCTTCCAGCCTTGTGCGGCGTAGGTGTCAAATGACTTGCCGAAGTCGAAATCCTGATAGAATGGACCATCCACCGGCGGAAGCACGATCTCTTCCTTACCCTTGTCTCCCCAGTTATAGTCTGAGACGGATCTCACACCATAAGCGCCGCAATATTTGGAGCCTACAGTACCTTTGAGGGTAACTTGCTTGCCGAGGTTGTCGGGATTGTCTACCAGGTTGAGTGCCGTACGCGCACCTCCGCTCGGGAGCTGGACAGTGGCGCAGTTCTCATAGTTTCTCTCTTCAGGATTCATGGCGATAATCAGGTTGGTAGCCACGGTGAAGGGACCTTCGAATTGAGCACACTGTTCGCTGATCACATTGCTGATGTCGACGTTGACCACGCCGACGATATATCCGGTGACCCATGGTTCGGGATAGTCTTCATTGACCGATCCGATCAGACATTGATAGGCTGTCATGGGGTTGTCCCATGCTCCGGTGCCTATGCCCCCTTCCGGCACGTTGACCGGCGGCTGGGCGTATTCGTAGTCGCATGATGTAAGCCCGACCATTGCCACCAACATCATCGCGATTATATTCTTAATATTCTTTATCATATCTTTGGTAGAATTGATTGGTTAGAATCTGATACCCAGGTTGAGATATACGCGGATGCCTTGTGCATAGTATATCTTGTTGGGGAATTTATTGACATCATAGTTGGTGTAGTCGAACTTACCCTCTTGCCAGCCGCCGGTCTGGATGTTGCGGTTGTTCAGGAGGTTGTTGACGCTGAGGTTGATGTTGATTTGACCGAATTTGGTGTAGATCAACTTGCCGATCGAGAGGTTCATCACCCATTCGTTGTTGAGTTTGTCTTGGTGGGTGATCTCTTCCATGCGTTGCTTGTAATCCTCTTCAGAGGAGCAGAATTTCCATAGACCGGGCATCTCTTCGTGACGGCTCGGCGAGAGTTCGAAATATCCGTCGCCCATCCACTGAGTGTTAACTTCGAAGAACCATCTCTTGATGTTATAATTGATGGCAAATGATACAGCCTGTTGAGGAGTGCCTCCGATGTGATAGTTCTTGAGATAAACCTTGCGTACCACGTCAGCCTCCGAGCCGTTTTCGTAGCTGCGGACACCCCAAGGATTGTTCTTGTATCGATAGTCTCCGATGCTTCCGGCTGCAGAGACGGAGAGGTTGCTGAGGATCTTGTATTGCATGCCGAGCTCGATTCCTTTATATTCGAGTTGCATGCCGCTCATAGCATAGTTCATGAAGGAGTTGAGATCGTAGTCGTAGAATCCGCTACGCTTCATAGCATCCCAGATATAGGTGTAATAACCCTTGACCGAACCGCGGAAGTTCTTGTAGTTCCAGGTATAGCTGAGGTCGGCAGCCAAGTATTTTTCGCTTTTGAGCACGCCGACAGAGGTGTCTTTGGTGCGGGGTGAGATATAGGCGTCGTTGGGAAGCGGAGCGCGTGAGCCATAGCCGACATGAGCGGTGAAGAAGTTGCGTCCGTCGAGCTTGTAGGTGGCTGCGGCTTTCACTCCGAAGTTTACGAAACTGTGCATGTTGCCGGTGCCGAGTGACTGGGGCTTGCCGATGCCTTTGGTCTCTTCGTCGTAGGGGGCACGACCATTTCTCATCATACCCTCACGCCAGAAGTTAGTGGTGCTCACCTCGGCGGCATAGTTGACATTCCAGTGCTTGGTGACAATCTGATTCTGTGCCCAGAGGCGTGAACCGATGTTGCGGATATAGTAGTTATAACCGAAGATGTCTCCCTTATAGACCTTGCGGTCGGGGTTGCAAAGGTCGTTCTGCATGATGTTGACATCGCCTGCGAAGTCACGCTCGGAGAAGTTGTCGATATCGCGCCAATATTCGCCACCGAGCAGATCGCGTATGGTCTTGTAGTAGTGGGCGTCAGTATATGTTACGTTCAAGCCTGCTTGCAGTGTCATGTAGTCGTTGAGTCGATGATCGAGGTTGCTATTGAGCATGTAGGCGTTGAAGTTGGAGTGGCGATCTTCGAGGATGTAGGTCGATTGTCCCACCAGCGATGGGTCGCGATCATATTGCTGACAGTTCAGGTGGTTGGTCAGATAGATCTGATCCCAATTGATCTGACGGATGTTCGGATCGTTCTGCCATGCATAGGTCACAAATTCCTGTTGCTCGAGTTGCTGGGCATAGAGCTCGGGATTCTCCTCTTCAGTCACTGTGGGTGCATAGTATGAGGGAAGATAGCGATAGTAGTCGGGACGCGGGTCTGCTGCTTGATACCAGTTGAGTGCCGAGCTACTGTAATTGTTCGAGCGGAAGGCTAATGCAGTGTTGAGTTTGGTGCCCATCTTCGGAGTCCAGAGCCAGTTGAGCATCACGGATGGATCGAAGGCTTCGATGACACGCGATGATTT
>SFMJ01000028.1 GCA_004553095.1 Bacteroidales bacterium | reverse complement strand
ACAGTTCAATCTTCAAAGGTACAAAAAACCGCCCAAACAAACGACAAATAAAAGCAAAAAAATGCAAAAACCCCATTAAATGCTGATTATTTTGGTGGGATCAGGTGGATGGTGTCGGTTAGGTTTAGGGCGAAGATTTTGTAGTCGGATTCGCTTATGTAGCGGGCTCTAAAAACAGAATTCAAAAAAATGCAGCCATCGGCGTCTCGCCGGTGACTGCATTTGACAGTTTCCCTCTTGTCGATTATGATCGGTCGCCTTCCCTGGGTGTCAGACTGCCGATTATGACCCTGTTCAGAGTTAGACAGGATGGTCAACTGTCCGGGTTTCGATGTAATTTTGATTGTTGTTGCGTTTATCTATATCGGTCATAGTTTTGTCTATATCGGACATGGTCGTATCGTCGATTTCGTCCAATTCATCGTCGGAATAGAAGCCGTTGGCGGGAATCGGTGCAACTCTCTTCTCATCAGAAGAGCGTCCGTCGAACTCGGTGTCATTGAGCTTGGCGTATGAACGGAGATACTTGCGGAGAGCAGACACCATCTCACGCGTCTCTTGCAACATACCGAGATATACATATAGCACACTCATCTCCGAGGTGTCGCTCGAGTGGATATTGCCGAAGAGATGATGATAAGTGGCGGAAATGCGATTCTTCATCTCCTCGCCACGTTTGCGCAATTCGGGGATGGCATTGTCATTGTTCTGCTCCATCATGGCGAGCACATCATCATAGAGAGCCAGCACGGCGGTGCGCAGGTTGTTGTACTCCTCGACATGAGCGGCAGGCAGAGGAAGGAAATTATTCTCGATATGCTCCTTACACATCTCGGCGATGCGGCGCAAGTTGTAGAGGATGCTCATACAGTAATTGTTGGAGAGATGAAACCAAGTGTTCTTCTCCAAGGCAGTGTCGCGGCTGACACGACGCATGCCGAGTGTCTCTTTGCGACGATTGCTCTTGATCACCCTCTTCTCGAGCATCATCTTCTTGGCGGTCTTGGAGAGTGTGCCAAGGTTCTCATGGATGAATCCATCGGTGATCGAAGCATAATAGTCGCGCATACGAGCCAGAGTCTCTTGCTGGCGACGTGTGATATAGAGATGGGTGAGCTGCCAGCACTCCTCCTCATCGTTGGTGGCGAGGATGGTCTGGAAGAGCATATCACCCTCCTCTTCTTGTTTATTCTTCTTAAAGCGAATGTTGCTGCGGATTATCAGACCGATGGTGATGATCGCCAAGACGATCATGGCGATATGGCCGCCATAATACATTGCCAATACTACTATCGAAGCCCCGATAAAGGCGGCGCCGGCAGTGATGAACCAACCACCGATCACCGAGATCACACCCGTGATGCGGAACACGGCACTCTCCCTGCCCCAAGCCTTGTCGGAGAGCGATGTACCCATCGCCACCATAAAGGTGACGAAGGTGGTGGAAAGTGGCAATTTAAGCGACGTGCCAAGTGCGATCAGAGCCCCGGCAAGCACCAAGTTGATCGAACCTCTCACCAAGTCGAAGGCGGCGCCTCGCTCCATGATCGAATCGTCGACATTGAAGCGCTCCTCATATTGACGCTTTATACGCTCCGGAGTGATGTGGCTGATGAAGGAACTGATCGAAATCGCCCACTTCACCAAGCGACGTGCCAACCTCGACGAACCGAACATCTCCTCGCCACCCTGCTGCGAACCGAGCCCGATCTCCGTCTTCGACACGTTGCGAGCCTTGCGCGAGGTGGCAAGTGATATCACCATGATAAGTCCGGCTCCGATCAGAAAGACTATCGGGGTATTAGACGGGCCATTGAGTGAGCCCATCATAAAGCTATGGGCATCGCCCGTGCCATTGGTTGTAAAATCCAGGAAGGAGGCAAGTCCCGTCAAGGGAACACCGATGAAGTTCACCAAGTCATTGCCGGCAAATGCCATCGCCAAGGAGAAGGTGCCCATCAGCACCACCACTTTCAGCACATTCACCTTCAGCAAGTGAAGCAACTGCATGAGCAGAGAGAAGCAGACAAAGCATCCCCCCAATATCAGCAGGGTGTTCTCTTTGATCCAACCCTTCACCTCAGGAGTCATAAAGGTAAGATCTTTCGCACCCTTGATCAGAAGGAAGTAGATGATGGCTGTGGCGCAGATGCCGCCGAAAATGCCGATCTTCCAAGTCAGATTCTTCTTGTAATTGAAAGAGAAGAAATAGCGGGTGAGGAACTGAACGATCGTACCGAATACGAAGGCAATAGCCACTGAGAGGAAGATGCCGATTATCACCGATAGCGCCTTGCCTGTGTTCAAAAGCTCGGGGAAGGTGAGCGAGGCATCTCCTGCCATCTTCACCACAGCGATGGCGAAGGTGGCTCCCAAGAGTTCGAATACCATCGAGACGGTGGTCGATGTGGGCATGCCAAGAGAGTTGAAGATGTCGAGCAAGATTATGTCGGTCACCATCACCGCCATAAAGATGCACATGAGTTCATAGAAGTTAAAATTCTCGGGACGGAAGATACCGTGTCGTGCTACATCCATCATACCATTGCTCATCGCCGCACCGATGAAGACGCCGATCGAAGCCACGGTGATAATGGTGCGAAACTTTGCCGCCTTCGTGCCGAGAGCAGAGTTGAGGAAATTGACAGCATCATTGCTCACTCCCACCGACAAGTCGAAGATTGCCAAGAGGAAGAGAAACACGATGATGCAAAGGAAAAGTGTATTCATAAAATTTCATTCTTGCATTATACCGCAAAATAAGGTATAAAATGTTGCAAAAATATTTCATAATTGTAACACTTTTGTAACGTGGCAAGTTCGAATGGTGAGTAACTTTAAGGAACGCGATCTAAGAGCGCGTTCCTTAAAGTTTTTGGGGGTCGTAAAGGTCGTAAATACGACCTCTACGACCCCCAAATTTATTTAAGGAGTGCGTTCTTAGCAGTATCCCGGCTTTTTGAGGAGTTTGAACATGTTGCGTTTATAAGCTTCGACACCGGGCTGGTTGAAGGGGTTGACATTAAGCATATATCCGCTGATGCCACAAGCCTTTTCGAAGAAATAGATCAGGTTGCCGAGAGTCTTTTCGCAGAGAGAGTCGAGGACTATGCGGAGGTTGGGCACACCACCATCCACGTGAGCCATCTGAGTTCCGAGTTCTGCCATCTTGTTGACTTCGTCGATGCGCTTTCCTTCAAGGTAGTTGAGGCCATCGAGGTTGGCGTCATCGTGAGGCACGAGGCGATTCTCCTGAGTCTGAGCCACAGAGAGAACAGTTTCGAAGATGGTGCGTTCACCCTCCTGGATCCATTGACCCATAGAATGGAGGTCGGTGGTGAAGTCTACGGCAGCGGGGAAAATACCCTTACCCTCTTTACCTTCAGACTCGCCATAGAGTTGCTTCCACCACTCGGCGAAGAAGTGGAGCTTAGGCTCGAAGTTGACGAGGATCTCGATCTTCTTGCCGTCGCGATAGAGGGCGTTGCGCATACGAGCATACACCTCGCAGAGGTTGTCGTCGCCCGAAGCCATGGTAGCCTTCTCCATCTCTACGGCACCCTCCACGAGAGCCTTGATGTCATGGCCTGCCACAGCGATGGGGAGCAATCCCACGGGAGTGAGCACCGAGAAGCGTCCACCCACATTGTCGGGGATAACGTAAGTCTCATAGCCCTCTTGAGTGGCGAGAGTGCGGAGAGCACCCTTGGCCCGGTCGGTGATTGCCACGATCAGATCCTTGGCTGCATCCTTGCCGGCTTGCTTCTCGAGCATCTCCTTGAAGATGCGGAAGGCGATGGCAGGCTCGGTAGTGGTGCCTGACTTGGAGATAACGATGATGCCGAAACGCTTGCCCGAGAGGAGACGTTCCAATTCGGCAGTATAATCTTCGCTGATGTTTTGTCCGGCAAAGACCACCTTGGGGCAGCCCTGAGTCGGAGCGTAGTAACTTTCGAAATTGTCGGAGAGAGCTGTGATGACAGCCTTGGCGCCGAGGTAAGAGCCTCCGATGCCGATGCACACCACATAGTCGCAGTTGTCGCGCAGGCGCTTGGCTGTGGCGTTGATACGATCGATCAACTCAGCCGAGACCTCTGAGGGAAGATGAAGCCATCCGAGGAAGTCATTGCCGGCACCGCTGCCCTGTTGCAACACGTCGAGTGCCTTGGCGGCATCCCCTTTGGTTTGGTCAAATTGCTCATTGGCAAATTGTAGAGCTTTGTCAATGTTAAGTTCAAGTGCTTTCATTTTGAAAAAATGCTTAGAAATATTTAAGTCTAATAAAATTCGCTTCGGGTTAGGTGAATGTGCCGATGATGGTTTCGATAGCCTTGGAGGGGCGCACGTTCTTGTAGAGGATGTCATATACACAGTCGAGTATCGGCATGTCGACCTTCGCCCGGCTGCGATTGATGCGATAGATGCACTCCGTGCCATAATAACCTTCCGCCACCATCTCCATCTCCATCTTGGCGGCCTTGACGCTATATCCTTTGCCGATCATGGAGCCGAAATTGTGATTGCGCGAGAAGCGGCTATAGGCGGTGACGAGCAGGTCGCCCAGATAGGCGGAGCGGCAGATGTCGCGACCCTCAAGAGGGGAGATCGCTTCGACGAAGCGTGCCATCTCTCTGATGGCATTGCTCACCATCATGGCCTGAAAATTGTCGCCATTCTTCAGCCCATGCAGGATTCCGGCGGCTATGGCGTAGACATTCTTGAGCACGGCGGCATATTCGATGCCGTCGACATCTTGCGAGAGGATGGTGTTGAGTTTTTTGCCATCGAGCAGTGTGGCGAAGTCGTGAGCCTTCTCGATGTCGCGACAGCCTATGGTGAGATAACTCAGCCGGTCGAGAGCCACCTCCTCGGCATGGCATGGGCCGCCGATCACGAGCATATTCTCCTGTCGACAGCCAAATCGGTGGCAGACATAGTCTGATACGATCATATCCGATTCGGGCACGATGCCCTTGACTGCCGATACCACCCGCTTCTCGGAGATATCGACCGTGATCCGATCGATAGTCTCTTTGAGATAGGGGGAGGGCACCACCAATACCAGCGTATCGGCGTGGCTGCATGCCTCGTTGATGTCGTCGGTGAAATGGATACGCGATGTGTCTAAAGATATATCAGACAGGTAGACCGGGTTATGGCCATATTTGATGAAATCGTGGATGCGATCTCGTCGGCGCACGAACCATACGATCCGGTCACAGTTGTCGAGCAGCAACTTGGCAAGGGCTGTCGCCCAGCTGCCGCTGCCCACCACTGCTATATTACCCATTGAGTTCATGATAAGATTCTTGAGGTGATCAGAAATGTGGATGATCGGAAGAGATTACTCTTCGGCAGTCTCTTCGTTCTCTTTCTGTTGTTGCTTCTTCTCGGGGCGCATCTGCGGGAAGAGGAGCACCTCCTGGATGGCGGTTTGGCCGGTGAGAAGCATGGCGAGACGGTCCATGCCGATGCCCATACCCGATGTGGGGGGCATGCCATATTCGAGGGCGCGGATGAAGTCACCGTCGATGATCATCGCCTCGTCGTCGCCCTTGTCAGCGAGTCGCATCTGGTCGACGAATCGCTCATACTGGTCGATCGGGTCGTTGAGCTCGGAATATGCGTTGGCGAGTTCCTTGCCATTGACCATAAGTTCGAAGCGCTCTGTGAGCTCGGGATTGTTGCGATGACGCTTGGTCAGCGGCGACATCTCGATGGGATAGTCGATGATGAAGGTGGGCTGGATGTATGTGCCTTCACACTTCTCGCCGAAGATCTCGTCGATGAGCTTACCCTTGCCCATAGAGGGGTCGGTCTCGATGCCGGCCTGACGGCAGAAGGCGCGTAGCTCTTCTTCGCTCTTGCCGGTGATGTCGAAGCCGGTCTTCTCCAGAATTGCATCGGTCATGGTGATGCGACGATAGGGAGCCTTGAAATCAATCTCGTTGTCGCCGACCTGAATCTTGGTGGTGCCGTTGACATCCATGCAGATCTTCTCGAGCATGGTCTCGGTGAACTTCATCATCCAGTTATAGTCCTTATAAGCCACATATATCTCCATGCAGGTGAACTCCGGATTGTGGGTGCGGTCCATACCTTCGTTGCGGAAGTTGCGCGAGAACTCATATACACCCTCGAAACCGCCGACGATCAGACGCTTGAGATAGAGCTCATTGGCGATACGAAGATAGAGGGGGATGTCGAGCGCATTATGGTGTGTGATGAAGGGACGTGCCGAGGCGCCGCCGGGGATGGGCTGAAGCACCGGAGTCTCCACTTCGAAGTAACCATGCTGATTGAAATACTCGCGCATCGAGTTGAACATTTTGTTGCGCTTTACGAAGATGTCGCGCACACCGGGATTCACCACCAGGTCGACATAACGCTGACGATAGCGGAGCTCGGGGTCGGTAAATGCGTCGTAGGCCTTGCCATCTTTGAACTTAACGATAGGGAGGGGACGGAGGCTCTTGGAGAGGACGGTAATCTCCTGGGCGTGGATGGTGATCTCTCCCATCTGGGTGCGGAACACGAAGCCCTTCACGCCGATGAAGTCGCCTATGTCGAGGAGTTTCTTGAATACGACATTATAGAACTCCTTATCTTCGCCGGGACAGATGTCATCGCGAGATACATATACCTGGATACGACCATCGGCATCCTGGAGCTCCATGAAGGAGGCTTTGCCCATGATGCGTCGGCTCATGATGCGTCCTGCCACCGACACTTCGCGTAGAGGCTCTTCGCCATCTTTGAAGTTTTCCTTGATCTCGGCTGTGTGACCGGTTACTACATATTCTGCTGCGGGATAGGGCTCTATGCCTCGCTCGCGCATCGTGTTCATGCTGTTACGACGCACGATCTCTTGTTCGCTAAGTTCGTGATTTGCCATTATATGATTTTTAAGTTTTTGCTTCTTGTTAGTTAGAGGCTCGGTCTAACTGATTTTTATAGATGTTTTTGACCTACAAAGTTAATAAATTGCCCGAATTAAAGCAAATTTTAGAGCGAGAGCTCAATAAAAAACAAGGAAGGGAGTGCCTGTGGAGGCATCCCTTCCTTATGTTAGTTCGTAAAAGTGAGTCTTACTTTACTTTCTTGAAGATTACGGCAGCGTTGTGTCCACCGAAACCGAAAGTGTTGGAAAGCACGGCGTTGATATCACGCTTCACAGCCTTGTTGAAGGTGAAGTTGAGACGGTTGTCCACTTCAGGGTCGTCGTCTCCCTCTTCATGGTTGATGGTCGGGGGGATGATGCCATCCACGAGAGCCTTAACGCTGAACACAGCTTCGAGAGCGCCGGCAGCTCCGAGGAGGTGACCGGTCATTGACTTGGTGGAGCTGAGGTTCATCTTATAGGCATGCTCGCCGAAGACTTCCACGATGGCTTTAGCCTCGCTGCGGTCGCCCACAGGAGTCGAAGTGCCATGGAGGTTGATGTAGTCGATATCTTCAGGTTGCATTTCGGCATCCTTCAGAGCGTTCTGCATCACGAGCTTCGCGCCGAGACCTTCGGGGTGAGTGGCTGTGATGTGATAAGCATCAGCACTCATGCCGCCACCGGCTACTTCAGCATAAATCTTGGCACCTCTTGCCTTGGCATGCTCATACTCTTCGAGCACGAGAGCGGCAGCACCTTCGCCGATCACGAATCCGTCGCGTGTTCCGCTGAATGGACGCGAAGCGCCGGCGGGATCGTCATTGCGTGTGGAGAGAGCTTTCATGGAGTTGAAACCTCCCACTCCGGCGGGGAAGATAGCTGCTTCCGCACCACCTGTCACCACAGCATCTGCCAGCCCGAGACGGATGGCGTTGTAGGCATCGACCAGTGCATTGTTCGACGATGCACATGCCGATACGGTGGCGTAGTTGGGTCCGCGGAACTCATGGGCTATCGAGATGTGGCCGGCTGCTATGTCGGCGATCATCTTCGGGATGAAGAAGGGATTGTATTTGGGTCCCTGCTCCTCGCCGTGGATCGCATAGTAGCCTGCCTCCTCTTCGAAGGTGTGAAGTCCTCCGATGCCGGCTGCAAAGATCACACCGACACGGTTCTTGTCTACTCCCTCTCCTTCGAGATCGGCATCTGCGATGGCCTCATCGGCTGCCGTCAACGCATACATGGCGTAGAGGTCTAATTGACGCATCTGACGACGATCAAAGTGATCTTCCGGCTTGAAATTCTTTACCTCACACGCAAATTGTGTCTTGAATTTCGATGCGTCGAAATGGGTGATGGGCGCAGCTCCACTCTTCCCGGCTACTGCTGCCTCCCAGCTGGTGGCTACATCATTGCCGAGCGGAGTTAGGGCGCCAAGCCCTGTCACTACTACTCTTTTTAATTCCATAGAGTATGAGGATGTTGTTTTATGAATGTGCCTCGATGTAAGCGATAGCGTCACCTACTGTCTTGATGCCCTCTGCATCTGCATCGGGAATGGAGATGTTGAATGCCTTCTCAAACTCCATGATCAACTCTACTGTGTCGAGTGAGTCTGCACCAAGGTCTTTGTTGAACTCTGCTTGGGGAGTTACTTCTGCTTCGTCTACTGTGAGCTTGTCTACGATGATCTCTTTTACTTTCTGTTCGATTTCAGACATGTCTTATTGGTTTTAAGTGTTAATAATTCTTTTTTCTAATCCTCTAAACGGAAGTCCTGAATATCTTATAGCCCCATTGAAATCTTAATCGCAAGATCCTCGTTAAGACTATTTTCCGTCAATTCAGAATGCAAAGTAAAGCATTTTTTTCTAAATAAAGAAATTTTTCGCGAATTTTTGCACACAAAAATGCCTATTGTGCAAGTTTTATCGCATTTTGTCCTCTTTTTTACATATTTCTGCCTTTTTTTGCCTCTATGGCAACTACTTTTTTACTCCTCTTGCCCGGGATCACTTCGATGTATATCCCTCTGTCGGGTCGACTTATCTTTTCTCCTTGAAGGTTGTAGTATAGTTTAACCTCTTCGGAGGTGTCGTCGACTGTCGCGATGCCGGTGAAGATGGGCTCGTCGCTGCCATAGATGCTGAAGTCTTTGATTTTGACACCATATCCGGTGGCGGCTTTGCTTGAGATGAATCTTATTCGTGCCGTCGGGGTGGAGGTGTCGATCGTGCCGCTCTCTGCTTCGATTCGCTTTATGCCTGCAGCTTCGGCTCTCGCCATGGGGATGATGATGAAGTCGTTGCGGTTTTGGTCGATCCCCTCCGCTCCTCGGTAGCTGAAGATGTGGCGGTATTCACCGTCGTTCTCTGCCACTTCGAGGTCATAGTCTTGCGAGCAAGCTCCTTCGAATTTGATGCGTATCGCCGATAGATAGCGTATCTCTGTGCCGAAGTCTATTTCAAACCCGACATCGTAGGTGCGGTCGGTGTCGCTTTCGGCAGTGTTGTCATGGAGTATCCACAGGGAGTCGGTGTTGTCGTCGAAGGCGTTGGCAAGGTCGCTGCCGGAGTTGGTGCCCTCAAGGGGTGTCACCATGCTGTCGGGGTCGATGGCGATGCGTGGAGCATCGACGATGGTGACTTCGGCAGTGGGCGAAGTGATCGTTCCGTAGGTGGCGGTGATGGTGTATGTGCCTGCCTGCCGGGCGATGAAACTGTATGTTCCGTCGCTCTCGCTCTTCATTTCGCTCCCATCGGCGGGAGTGATGATAAAGTCGAGATGATCCACATCGATCGGGCTCCCCAACTGATCGAGCGCCGCTATGGTCGCCTTGATCGGTTCGCTGATATGACTCGCCGTGGAGGAGGTGGTGAGTGCTATTTCCGCCGGGGTGAGCCCTTCGCTGAGATTGTAGACACCCAATTCGTAGAACGACACTCCATATTGAGTGCTTCGTCCGCGGTTGGTCAGGCGTATGTAGCGTCCGGTTTGCGATTCGAAGCCGTATGATCGCGACAGTCTGTTGCCGAGGTTGCCATCGGTGATGTCGATGATGGGGTGATAGTTCTCATCGTCGTCGGAGACTTCGATGATAAATGATCGGGAGTATGCATTTTCCCAATCTATTTTTATGGCGTTGAAGGTGCGGATAGCACCCAAGTCGAGGGTCCAGGTTACATCCTCTTCGCGAGTTATCTCCGAGGCGGGAGCTTCCCAGCGAGTGGCAGGGTTGCCATCGATGGCAAGTTCGGCGGTCGACGCTGATCCGGAGCCTGACGATGAAGTGGCGTAGGCGCGGGCATTGCCTCCGACTTTTTCGCTGAGTGCCAGGTTGATCTGCTCCGGTTCGCAGACTTCGATAATCCCTTCAGCAGATATTTCTCCCGCTGTGACCATAAAGTGGTAGGAGCCGATTTGGTCGGCTATGAATAGGGAGTCAATTCTGCGTATGTCGGAGGTGGGCTCACCCTCGGAGTCGGTGAAGATGACTTGCCATGTGGTCGGATCGGGGTCGGCGATCGGTTCCTCGAATTGATTGAGCAGGCTGATGCCGAGGTCGAATGTCTCACCCTTTGCGACGCAGAGCGAAGCGGATGAGAGGGTGATATATGCCGGGAAGATAGCCTCTTCGACTACGAAGTCTTTGCTGATTCGATGTGTGCCGGCGTGCAGTTGTACCGTAGCGCGAGGGTAGATGGCAGGGGTAAAGATGCCGGCGGAAGTGATAGTGCCCTGGTCGGGATCGCAATTCCATGTGATATCGGGGAGGTCTACCCATTGGCGACCGACGGTATATCCGCGGGCAGTGAGTTGGGAGGCTTCTCCCTGCTTGATAACAGCGGTCGGAGCGATGATGTCGATGCCGAGGAGGTCGCCGGCAGAGGCGTCGGTATATTCTCCGAAGACTTGGAGTTCCCAGAGGGATACTCCCCAGTTTTCTGACTGTCGTTCGCCGCAGAGGAGGCGGAGATATCTTCCGGTGTGCTCTTGGAGCAGGTGTTCATCCCAACCTCCGTCGCAGAAGATATCGGCGATATCGCGCCAAGACTCTCCATCGTCGGAGAGTTGGATCTTATAGCTCAGTGGATAGGCGGTTTCCCATTTGATTTTCACCTTGTAGATGGCGGCTTCTTTGCCGAGGTCGATGGATATCCACTGTCCGTCGGCGTAAGAAGAGGCCCATCGAGTTGACTCATCGTCGTCGACGGCGCAGGCGCCGGAGAGGGTGCCGCTTTCATCGGAGGAGGTGGTAACCGGGCAGTGGTAAGCCAGGTTGATCATGCTGATATATTGGCGTGGGTCGGTTTCGGAGTCATCGACCGGGGTGATGTCGGTGTGGTCGAGCGATTCGCGTCCCGACACTGCCATGCGTCGCGGCTGCACGTCGGTCAGGGTATATCCGTCGGAGAAGGTGACATCGATAGGTGTGTCGCCGGGGTTGTATGCGACGTAGGTCGTGACGCCATTTTTGACATATTTGCGTGCCGTGGGAATTGAGGCGTATGCTTGCCAGTCGTAGTCGCCATGGGTGGCATGGGAGTGGGTCACAAAGTATGAGATGCCGGTGGTGGCTCGGCGTGTGAAGCCATCGGTGTCGGCGCTATACATGGCGTCGAATTGTCGGGCTGCCGCTGCCGGGTCGCTATATTGGAGATAACTGAGGGCGACATTGCCCCAGTCGCCGAACGTTTCCCAAGACTGGTCGGTGTCGGCGATCATGCGGTTATAGTCCCAGGAGGCAAAGGCTTTATCTTCGCCCAAGTAGTCGAGACAGGGGGATATTGGCATCCATTGGATACCCTGCATGAAGATGGCATCGTAGCCGAAGTATGTCCAATATCCCACGCCGTGACAGGTGAGGTTGGAGTTGTAGGGGTGGGGCCGGCCGTAGGTCTTGGTGTGGGAGGGGTCGTTGTCGACGAAGAGGTCGTAGCGGATGTTGTAGTCGTCAGATGCCTGCTGATGGAATTGGGAGTCTATCTCGGCGCCATGTCGGTCGAACCAGTATTCGGCGGTGCCGCGCGATTCGCTCACCCAGCCGAATATGCCGGCATCGCGCATGGCATCGTTGCCGAGAGCCACACCGAGCAGGTAGAGTCCGCCCCATCCCTGCATGGCTTCGGAGGTCGATTCCTGTCCATTGCCGTTGTCGTCACCCATACCCCCGGCAAAACTATGTCCTGCCCAGGGGTCGAAGGTGCGGAAGAGGGGATAGTCGCTGTCGTCGCGATCCCAGTTGGCATAGTCTTTGGCGATTAGCGTGATCATATCGCCATAGTTTTGGCGGAAGTCGTTGTCGACCATGGCGAGAAGGGCGGCGGCGTAGGTGAAGTATCCGTAGTGGAAGTGATGGTCGTTGAAGGTCTCGGAGTCGTAAGATGTGCGATAACCCACCATGCCTCCCCAGCGGTCGTAGCGTGCGAAGAATTTGGTGGTCTCTCCCGGTGTCCAAGTCATCCAGTCGACGAGTGCCTCTTTAAGGCGTCGGCGGCATGTGTCGAAGAGTTCGGTTTCACCCATTTCGCGGGCAAACATCATATTCAGAGCCATCTGCGTCAATCCTTTGCCACCCCAGTAGGTGTCGTCGCCAAATGTGCCGGAGGAGGCATATAGCTCGATCATCTCTTTCATCCGTTCAGGGTCGTAGGGATGGTCGCTCAGGTCGTCGCTGTCGGGGAGGGGATAGTATGGCAACATGCCGGAGAAGGTGTAGTCGATGCCGATATTGGCACCCTTGACGAGGCGCAATCTGCCATGGGGTGTGGTGTATTCATTCCCAAGATAGGGGAGGGTGGTGTCGGTGGCACCATCATATCGGGTATTGCGATATTGGTGGGGTAGGAATCCTTGGACCACTTGGTCGGTGCTTTCGCCGGTGCGGAGGTCGATGGCGTCGACTTGCCAAGTGGTGTGTAGTTTGCCTGCCGAGTAGTTCCAATCTACGCGGGTGTCGCGAGGCACGCTATAGGCATATTGCCGATAAGTCTCGAGGTCGCCGATGGCATTAAGGCATGCCACTACCACCCATTGTCGGTTGTCGGAGAAGGTGACTTTTATCGCACTCTTATCGATCGCCACGCTACTTCCGGATGGGAGGTAGATGCCATAAAGGTCGGTGCCGAGGCGGAGGATGAAGGTGTCGTCGCTGCTTGTAGTGGTGGTGATTGCTTCGCCTGAGGCATTGAGCACTTCGCCGATAGAGGCTTCAAAGTCGGCGGAGGCTTGATATGAACGAGCTATTCCGATCTCGGGAGTCATCCCCTCCATTTCGATCCATGTGAAGGGGACGCCATGCGCCATAGTGGTGGTAAGTCGTTGCTTGCCATCTTCCATTTCGAATGATACATCCCAGTCATGCCATGAGGTGGCGATGGCTTGCGAGGGTCGGAATTTGGGTGATTTGATTGTCACGACACTGTTGGATTTCATCTCCGTGCCGTCGGCTATCCAATAGGAAGGATGCTGCACATCCACTCCATAACTTTGGGCTTGTACAAATTGAGGGTAACTCCATAGACGCCCGGAGTAGGGCTGGGTAATTAGATTGGTCCACCAGTCGTTGGTCGGTATCGGCTTCCCTGTCTCTTCGCGGATGTAGAGGGGACGATATTGCATATAGCGACTCTGATCGCCGCGAAAGCCATATCCCATATCGGGGTGTGACTCCGACTTGCAGAGTTCCAACGGAGTGTAAGAGGCATAACATCCCTTCCTGCCTCCGGGGTGGATTGGCTCTTGGGGGTAGCAGAGTGTCGCACTTAAACAAAGCGCGGTAATCGCGAATAGATTTCTTTTCATTACAATAGGTTTAAAAGAGTGACGATAAGACACTTATCGCCAAGTTAACAAAGCCTGAAGGCTCCTATTAATAAATCTATTCTCAATTACCGTAAATATCCGACCGCAAAGATAA
>SFMJ01000183.1 GCA_004553095.1 Bacteroidales bacterium | reverse complement strand
ATATGGGGATTCACCTTGTGCCATATTCGCTCGTCGTTGAACACTGTTTCCTCGTCCAGTTCCCACGGATCGGGGGAGAGGATGACGGGGAAATGGCTATCGTTAGGATTGTCGGGGGTGAGGTCGGAGAGACGGAGGATTTGAGCCTCTGAGCAAAACTCAGAGGAACGGTGGCTATTATCGGACATGGCTACACCTCCTTCCTCTGTGGCTCTCGTCGCTCAATCTCAGGATGTCGCTCTCGGTGAGCTCCCATGCATCATGTGGGGCATCTTCGAGATAATAACCACGGTCTTCTCCTTCCACGATGATGCAGTCATTAATCGGGAAAATGCCGGGGTCTTTGCCTGTTTGCTCCATTAGCATCTGGGATTGCGCGCGGCAGTCTTCAAGGTAATTGGAAAGAACAGCGGAGGAGTGCCATGTTACGCACAGTTTGCCACTAATGCGGATTTGCATGTGGGTGTATGATTCCACGTCGCGCATTTGCGACTTGCGCGCCTGGAAGTCAATGACTGTCAATTTCACGCGGTTCTCTATCAATTTGCGGATGTCGATGTAAGGGCCACGATAGCCACCACGATATTGGACATTTATTTCGCTCGGTCTCATTTTTCTTCTTCTCTTGCGTGATTGTTGTATAATGAAAAGCCCCGGACGAGGGCAACCGATGCCATGCGCCCGGGGAAAATAATGAAAACGGAAAATCCTTAATTAGAGTGTGCCGCCACTCAGGATGACGGCAATCTGCTCGCTGTCATATCCTGCCTCGCTCAGGCACTCAGTCCACTCATCATCGGTGGGAGTGGTAGCGTTGGCGGCTGACACGTAATCAGCAACGGGCACCATGACAGTGCTCTCCTCACCGTCGGCCTCGTTTTCGGTGCGCTCCTCTGTGCGGTGGTTGAAATACTTGCGATGCTCGTTGATGCCAGGCTCAGGCAGTGGCAACTCTTTCTCGTTCATGTCGAGAGCAATGGGGCTCTCGGTCGCTTGTTCTAAAAACTTCATAGTAATTGCGTTTTATATTAATTAATAAATTATGGGAATTATGGGTGTCGGCATGAAAGGCGATGCCCTCGTAGCTTGCGATTGTCTGACGGAGGGACTCGGCGGCAAAACCGCCGAGAACGGTGGCGCGCTGGGTGGCGAGGTGATTGGCGGCAACGTGCAAACGTCGGCGGTATCGCCTCACGGTCTTCGGGCGCATCCTTGTGCTCAGTGTGCCGTTAAGCATCCCGACGGCATAGCCGCAGAAATCCACACGGCGCACTCGCAACGGATAAACCTCAATGCGGCCGAAGATTATTCCGTCCTTCTCGGCAGCTTCCACCATTCTCGGGATTGCGGCAATGGCTTGCGCCTTGCTTTCCCTCAATGTGGTGATGTCATCCACATAGCGGTTGTAATAGTGTGTGCGGATATTTTCAAGCGCGAAGAGATCGAGCATAGTCAAGAAGAAATTGCCCATGTCCTGAGAGGTAAGCGCACCTATAGACATTCCGCGCTCGCTATCGGGCATATATGAGTCTATAATGGCAAACAACAAGGCAATGGCAGCCTCGCCCTTGTATTTCCGACGGATCTTTTCCTTTAATCGTGGTTTGAGGATGTTGGGATAAAATTTCTTGCAGTCGTATTTTACAACTGTCACCTCGAATATTTCTTCACTCGCCGCTCTGTTCTTCTCATGTTGCTTGTTAAGGAGCTCCACCCTATGAGATATGTTTCGTATGTCCTTGCGCACCTGTTTGCTCGCACTCAGGCAGCCGCGCCCCTTGATAGATCCATGCGTGCGGCGAATAAAATGCCGTGACATATTAAACATATGCACGACGGCATAATGCACAATGCGGTCTTCTATGGGAAATGACGTGATGTCGCGCCATTTGCCCTCGGTCATCATGCGGAAGGTGTGACCTGATGACGGCCGCCATGTGCCCTCACGCAGACGATGGGAGAGACTGAGAAGATTGCGCTCAAGATTCACCTCATAATTGTGCGTGGACTTGCGCCAATACTTGTCGCCTTTGGTGGCGTTCTTCCAACCTTCGCGCAGAAGGTTGATGTCGGAAATGTCTTCAATTCTTATGATTTCCCTTTTCATCGTTCATTTCTTATTTTTTGGGGGATTAATATTTGGCATGACTTTTATTATTTCGAACTGGAAGGATATTGTACATCGTTGAAGCTTCCAGTATCATGTTGAAGGCGGCTTTCGTGCTGTGCTTACAAATGCTTCAATCCGCTACTAACCGACAGTTGTGGGCAACCTATTTCACTACATTAGTGGGGAGAGCCGCGGCCATAGGGGTAGGTTTGCCTTTCGGCGGGACTCGGAAGCAGAACTTCCGAGAACGGTGGTTTGTGTTGTTGTCTTCTCCTTGTTGCCATTTCCCATGATACGACCATATCATTATCGCTATAATGGGGATATTGTTTGCCAGGGCCGAGCCGTAGTTCGGGTTCGCATTCGAGAGCACGTTGTTCGAGTTCAAGACCGAGACACCGAGATTGGAGCCGTTGTTCGCACTACCAGAGCCAGCCGGGATATGACGCGGTTTCCCTTCGGCAGCTTGCGCCGCCTCTATATATCATATATTATTATGATCTGAGATATTTTTGCCGATTTCATCCCCTCGTCTGCATATACTGCATATATTTTTTTTGAAAAATCGGAGCCGGCTTGCGCCGGCGCTGATTAGGGGATTTTTCGGCGGGCGCGATGTTATCAACATCGCGCAGCGATTTCGATTTGTGGAATGGCGGGGGACACCCGCCATTCCCGCTTTGCCGATTGCGTCACGCCGCCACCGTTCCGTCGGGAATCGTGTCGGTCGGGTCATCGGAAGCCAGGGCCGAGCCGCAGAACGGGGTCGCATACGAGAGCACGTTGCTCGAGTACAAGACCGAGACACCGAGATAGGAGCCGTTGTTCGCACTACCAGAGCCAGCCGGGATATACACTTTCGTACCGGCATCATCCTCAGCTCTCCAATACATATCGCAATGTCCAGTATGGTCAGTGCCGCCAACCATGCTCGGGATAATTGTGTCCTCGAAGTCTTCGAGGATATATCCGTCGCTCTTCACAGCATCGCAAAGATACTGATATTGGTCGCTCGTAGGATCGAAAGATGTGAAGGTGTTGATGTCCTTGGCAACATACCACTTATCAGCCTTCTTTAGCGCGCCGCCTTCCCACAACCAATAGGGACCACCGAGCCAACCCTCAATCCAGCCCCACTTCTGAACCTTAACGGTTACGTCGCTCTCGCCATTGTTCACGGTGATGCTCACCTCGCCCTTGTGTCCCTTCACCTGGGCAGTGATGCCATTCTTATAGAATTGGGCGTAAGAAGACTGACCGCCGTTCTCGGCCTGGGAGAACTTGCCCCACCAATCATAAGATACACCATTGCAGCCTTGCTGAACACTCTGAGAGTTGAATGTCTTTTCCTTCAGCCAAAACATATCGCGATACACCTTGCGATCCTGAACGGTACGCGCGCGGAAGATGTCGCCCATGTTCTCGCAGGGGAGCTCGTCGTAGTCGGGCTCGAGCTGCCCGCTTGCCACAAAGCTGCGCAGGGCCTGGTCTGTCCAGGTGCCTGCAGGGCCCAAGAAGGCATAGGTGGGTTTGCGGGTCATGAGCGCTCCTTTATCGAATGACGTAAGGAGGAATTATACCGCTTGCGGCGGAGCGCGGGCCGTGGCGAGGACGACGCTTCGCCACGGCCCGCGCTCCGCCGCA
>SFMJ01000182.1 GCA_004553095.1 Bacteroidales bacterium | reverse complement strand
CTTGCTTGGTTGAAGTGATACGCTCCTGGAGCACACCCATTTCGGAAGCAAGAGTAGGTTGATAACCCACAGCCGAAGGCATACGGCCAAGAAGTGCCGACACCTCGCTACCTGCTTGAGTAAAACGGAAGATGTTGTCGATGAAGAGGAGGATATCCTTACCACCGCCGTCTTGGTCGCGGAACTGCTCAGCCACAGTAAGACCGGCAAGGGCAACACGCATACGGGCGCCCGGCGGCTCATTCATCTGACCAAACACGAGGGTGCCTTGCGACTGTGCGAGCTCATTCATATCCACATCGTCAAGGTTCCACTCCCCTTTTTCGAGTCCTTCCTTGAATTTTTCGCCATAACGAATCACATTGCTTTCAATCATCTCGCGCAAGAGGTCGTTACCCTCGCGAGTGCGCTCACCAACACCGGTGAACACCGAGAAACCATTGTGTCCGTGTGCGATATTATGAATCATCTCCATAATGAGCACGGTCTTGCCTACACCGGCGCCACCAAACAAACCGATTTTACCGCCCTTGGAATAAGGCTCCAGAAGGTCGATAACTTTAATACCGGTATAGAGGATTTCCGACCCGATAGAGAGGTCGGCAAATTCGGGAGCCGGCTGGTGAATGGCACGAAGCGACGAGCCATCGAGGTCTTTCAGGTGGTCGATAGGTTGACCAAGGACATTCAACAAGCGGCCTTTCACTTGTTCGCCGGTGGGCACCGAGATAGGATTGCCTGTGTTCACGGCTTTCATGCCGCGTTGCAAACCATCGGTGCTCTCCATAGCCACACAGCGCACGGTTGATTCACCGATGTGCTGTTCAACTTCGAGAACGAGGTCGGTACCGTCGTCTCTTCTCACCTTCAACGCGGTGTAGATAGGGGGAACGGCATTACCCTCTCCTTCAAAGGCAATATCGACCACAGGGCCGATTACCTGGGTAATTATACCAAAATTATCGCTCATATTTCACGAATATTATTTGGGGTTTATTATATATCTTTAGAAATGAAGTCCATACACCACAATGAGTGTCATCAACACGAGGTTGAAAAGTCCGATGGGCATAAGATACTTCCACTCAAGGGTGAGAAGTTGGTCGATACGCACACGGGGGAATGACCATTTGAACCAGATGATGATGAATGAGATGAACACCGCTTTACCGATAAACCACACAATCGAGGGGATGAAGTCCATCACAGCGTTGAAGCCTTCCCATCCGGGGATGTGGAGCGGCATCCAACCTCCAAGGAAGAGGAGTGATGCGATACCCGACACGATAAAGAGGTTGAGGTATTCGGCAAGGTAGAAGAATCCGAAGTGGATACCCGAATATTCGGTGTGGTAACCTGCAGTAAGCTCATGCTCTGCCTCGGGCAAGTCGAAAGGACCGCGGTTGGTCTCGGCGGTAGCCGCAATGAGGTAGATTACAAAAGCGATGAGCGCGGGGATATGCCCCTTGAAGAGGAACCAGCCATCGGCTTGAGCCTGAACAAGACCGGTAATCGACATAGTGCCGGCAAGAACCACCACTGTGAGAATCGACAAACCGATTGACAACTCATAACTAATCATCTGGGCACCGCTTCGCAACGCACCAATCATGGTGTATTTGTTGTTGCTCGACCATCCTGCAAGGAGAATACCGAGCACGCCAATCGACGATGCGGCAGTCATGAAGAAGATACCGATGTTGAAATCGATGATTTGCAAGCCGTTACCCCAAGGAAGGCAAGCGAAGCACAGCATCGATGCTACAATCACCAAGTAAGGCGCAAGGGCAAAGAGGAAACGGTCGATGTTCTCAAGGCGGATAAGCTCCTTAATAAGGATTTTGAACATGTCGGCGAAACTCTGCAAGATACCCCAGGGACCTACACGCATAGGACCGAGTCGGCACTGGAACCAAGCGCACAATTTACGTTCGTAGAAAATATAGAATAGAGCCAACAAAGCGTAGGCAAGAAGGAGCACCACGCCGATGATGACGCACTCTATCACAGTCGCTGCCCATTGGGGCATTACACTCAACAATAGGTCGTTGAACCAATTTGTGACTAATCCGAAGTCAAACATATCTTAAATCTTTCTATTTTGTTATCTATCAATATCTGGAATCACATAGTCGAGCGATGCGGTGATTGTGATAAGGTCGGCAATCTTGTATCCGCTGCAGCACTTATCCACCGAGCCGATGAGGTTGAGACATGGGCTGTTGAAGTGCATACGATAGGGCGACTTGTCACCACGGCTCTCGATATATACACCAAATGCGCCGCGGCTTGCCTCAACTTGCTGGAACCAGTGTCCTGCAGGGAGTTTGATAATCTTCGGCACTTTGGGAGCGATATATTCGTTGCCTTCCTCTTTTTCGAGGATGTCGCAAAGTTGTTCGAGCAATTTCACACTCTGCTCAATTTCTTTCAATCTCACGAGATAGCGGGCGAAGCTGTCGCCTTCTTCCATAGTGATTTCGTCGAATTCGAGTTCGTTATACACCGAGTAGGGAATGCGCTTGCGCACATCGCATTTCCAGCCTGCAGCACGAGCCGACGGACCTGTAACACCATAGTCCTTGGCATCTTGGAGGCTGAGAACGCCCACACCTTTGGTACGACCTTGAGCAATGACATTGCCGGTGAAGAGTTTGTGATATTCTTTGAGACGCTCGGGCATGATAGAGCAGAGTGCGCGCACATCCTT
>SFMJ01000181.1 GCA_004553095.1 Bacteroidales bacterium | reverse complement strand
GGATTGTAGAACTTTATACCACCGAGGCTGATGCCCGAAGTAGTGGTCTTGGCGAGCATCTCGAGGAATGGACACATAATCTGATTCTGAAAATCATACTTATTGTCGATCTTCAGAAGATCTTCGATCAGAGCCGGCACATCATCCTTGGGCATGGTATAGTAAACGGCATGTAAAAAGCCGGGGTCTTTTACAAGATTTGCCATCTTCTCCTTGAACACCGAATCGTCGTAAGGAGCAATCTCACTGAAATCTATCTCAGATAAACTCATAATAATCCTGTCTTATCAAATAGAATCGGATTCGGACCTGCCGACAGATGGGATATACTTTCTCCACTTGTCGAATAGGGCTGACATATCAGCGGGAATCTGCGATTCGAAAAACATATTTTCGCCCGTGGCAGGATGCACAAACCCGAGGGTGCGTGCATGGAGAGCCTGACGCGGACATATAGAAAAGCAATTTTCGACAAACTTCTTATATGAAGAGCTCGTATTCCCCTTGAGGATACGGTCTCCGCCATACCTTTCGTCATTGAATAGAGGGTGCCCCTTATAGAGCATGTGGACACGAATCTGGTGGGTTCTACCCGTTTCGAGCACACACTTCACCATGGTGACATAGCCGAAACGCTCGAGCACCTGATAGTGGGTCACGGCATGTTTCCCTTGGCCGGGGTCTTCGAGCACTGCCATCTGCAATTTATTGCGGGGATTTCTGCCGATATTTCCGACGATAGTGCCGGAATCCTCAGGGAAATCGCCCCAGACGAGTGCCACATACTCTCGGCGCGTGGTCTTGTCGAAGAACTGCTTGCCGAGACAAGTCTTCGCCTCGGGAGTCTTCGCCACCACCAGCAGGCCGGAGGTATCCTTATCGATACGATGCACCAACCCGAGTCTCGGGTCGCTGACATCATAGTCGGGATCATCCTTGAAATGAAAAGCCAAGGCATTGACCAGAGTGCCGGAATAATTGCCATGGCCGGGGTGGACCACCAATCCCGGGGGCTTGTTGACCACCAACAGATATTCATCTTCATAGACGATATCGAGGGGGATATCCTCGGCGATGATCTCGAAATCATAGCGAGGACGATCCATCACGATGCTTATGACATCGCCCGGTTTCACCTTATAACTCGACTTGACCGGGCGTCCATTCACGATGATGCACTCAGCGTCGGCAGCCTGCTGGATCCGATTGCGCGAAGTCTTCTCCATCCTCTCGACGAGAAACTTATCGACGCGGAGCAACTGCTGACCCTTATCGGCGACAAAACGGAAATGCTCGAAAAGCTCTCGCCCGTCGTCGAGAACGTAGGTCGGAGATACGGCGCTGTCAAATTCAGCACCGGAATCTACTACCTCGGAAATAATGTCATCATCCTGAACCATAATTTCCGCGACTAATTAGAAATATTGAGAATTTTCCTCCTCACTGCCGCTCTCCTCCTCGGGATGCGTCTCATAGGAAGTAACAGGCTCTTCATAACCGCCCACTCCGACGTCATAGCTCTCAGAGCTTTGCTGCTCCTCGCGCTGCATATTAATATACTCGAGCGACGAGAGAGAATCCTCAAGATCATACAGACGGCCATCCGACACCTCTATTACGATGCTCGAATTGACCGGTATCTTCTGGGTCTTGCGCACCGGACGACCGTTGGCGAGGACTTTCACCACGCGGTCGGAAGTTCCGAGCACCTTCACCACCTTGATATTCTTAAAACCGAGTTCCTCGAGTTTCGCCATCGCCGAACGAGGAGAAGTCCCCTTGAGGGCGAGCTCATTGGGATGATTATCATCATCGAGGATCACCTCCTTGGGGTGGACCGAATTGATGTAAAGAAACACCTTACGACCCGGCTTGACTATCGAATTTGCTTTGGGAAACTGCTCGATAACGCACCCGGGGCGTAGATCCTCGCGATAGAGAGAATCGCGGATATCGACTTTCAGCCCCGCGTTATGGAGCTTGACGATAGCCTCGGTATAGGTAAGATTTTCTACTCCCGGCACCTTCAGCGAGCGGCCATGCTTGGTGAAAATCGCCGACGCCAAATATGCCACATATATGCCCAACACCGCGATAATCAGTATGATCACGATGTTGGCTATCACCGGGTGGCGGTCGATCAATTTACTCCCCCAGCTATATGAATGGTCTGTCCTGTTACTTTTCAAGGTCATATTGTTTTTGCAAAGTTAACAAATTTTAGTGAGAAATAAATGTAAAATCGATAATTTTTGCTAACTTTGCACTTGATTGCGTTCTACAAATGGGATGCACCAAATTCGACTATAGATTTTTATGCGAAAATTTCTGTTAATAATACCCTTGTTGGCATTGCTCTCATCATGCACCGAATATACGAAAGTGATGAAAAGCAAAGACATCGACTATAAATTTGAATTTGCCAAGAGAGCTTACGACGAGAAGAAATATCTCCAAGCCTCTACGGTGCTCAATGATATATATACCCCGTTGCGCGGTACGGCCAAGGGTGAAGAGGCTCTCTTCCTCCTCGCCATGTCTTATTACAACAATCAAGACTATACCAACTCCAACACTTTCTTCAAGACCTACTACATGCGCTATCCCAAGGGGAAATATGCAGAACTGGCATCCTTCTATTCCGGCTATGGTTTCTATAAAGAATCGCCTGACGCACAATTGGATCAGACATATACCATCAAGGCTATCGAAGAGTTGC
>SFMJ01000180.1 GCA_004553095.1 Bacteroidales bacterium | reverse complement strand
AGTAAAAAATGAGTGTCAAAAAAATATTATTTCCGAATTATTAAATTACGTTACGAACAATGAGAGACGCTTACTATCCGTCAGGCGGGTCAGTGACCGTTGATTCGGGAGTAGGTTAAATGATATACAGTTAAAATCCGATAAATATACGGGATTTATAACAAAAAACACACAAATAACAAAAAAAATATGATAATTTGTCGTTGTTTTAAATAAAAATGTGTAACTTTGCGCCGATTATGATATGTCTTAATGACAACCTAAAAGATTATAACTAAAATATATATTAGAGCAACATGGAAAAAAGACTTCTTCTCGGCGACGAGGCTATAGCCTTGGGAGCCATACACGCAGGACTAAGCGGTGTATATGCCTATCCCGGCACTCCATCTACCGAGATTACCGAATTCATTCAGAATGACCCGCTTGCCAAGGAGCGAGGTGTTCATTCACGATGGTGTACAAACGAAAAGACTGCCATGGAGGCGGCTCTCGGCATGTCGTATGCCGGCAAGCGTGCCTTGGTGTGCATGAAGCATGTGGGCATGAACGTATGTGCCGACGCATTCATCAACAGTGCCATAACGGGTGTGCAGGGAGGACTGGTGGTGCTTGCCGCCGACGACCCCTCGATGCACTCCAGCCAGAACGAGCAGGACTCGCGCTTCTACGGCAAATTCGCACTGCTGCCCATCTTCGAGCCGTCTAACCAACAGGAGGCTTACGACATGATGGCGGCGGCATTCGACTACTCGGAGAGAATAAAAGAGCCGGTGCTGCTGCGCGTTGTCACACGTCTCGCCCACTCGCGCGCCGGAGTGGTGGTGAGAGAACCTCGCGAGGAAAACGACATCAACATTTCCACCGACGCATGGGTGCTGCTGCCGGGTATTGCCCGCAAGAAATACGAAATGCTCATAGACAAGCAGGATGAGATGATAATGGCAAGCAACATGTCGTTGTTCAACCGCAGCGAATACTCCGACGAGGGCAAGAAGGAGGAGAAGACGGGCATCGTGGCTTGCGGTATCGGATATAACTATGTGAAGGAAGCTCTGGAGAAGTTGCCGGAGGAGAAACGTGCCTTATATAATATAGAAAAGGTGTCGCAGTATCCACTGCCGCAGCAGCGCATAGAGATGCTCGCCCAGGAGAGCGGCCGACTGCTCATCGTGGAGGACGGACAACCGGTGGTGGAGGAGAGCGTGAAAGCCATTCTCGGTACGGGATATACCGTATGCGGAAGATTGACAGGAGCACTGCCACGCACCGGTGAGCTTACGCCCGACTCGGTGGCTGCCGCACTCGGTGTGGAGGTCCCAGAGATTCTGCCTCAGGCAAAGAACCTCGCCGCACGCCCGCCGCAGCTCTGTCAGGGATGCGGACACCGCGACGTGTATGCCGCCCTCAACAAGGTGGCTGAGGAATATCCCGACCACCGCATCTTCGGCGATATCGGTTGCTATACGCTCGGTGCACTGCCTCCGTTCAAAGCTCTGTCGAGCTGCGTGGATATGGGTGCTTCTATCACGATGGCCAAGGGTGCGGCAGATGCAGGATTGTTCCCATCAATAGCCGTAATCGGCGACTCCACATTCACCCACTCGGGAATGACGGGATTGCTGGACGCCGTGAACGACAAGTCGAACATCACGGTAATCATCTCAGATAATCTCACAACGGGAATGACCGGCGGGCAGGACTCTGCCGGCACTAACAAGTTTGAGGCCATCTGCATCGGACTTGGCGTTGAGCCGGAGCATGTGCGCGTGGTGGTGCCTCTGCCCAAGAACATGGAGGAGATAACACGCACAATCCGCGAGGAGATTGAATACAACGGAGTATCGGTAATCATCCCACGCCGCGAGTGCATACAGACGGCTGCACGACATGCGAGGGAGAGGAAGAAAAGCCTCACCCCCGACCCCTCTCCAAAAGAGAGGGGAGATAAATAGTCTCAAGTGTGGATTTTTCTATTCTTTTATATAATTGATTCTGATGAAGAAAGACATTATACTTTGCGGTGTGGGAGGACAAGGTATTCTCTCCATCGCCACAATCATAGGCGAGGCCGCCACAAAGGCCAATATCAACCTTAAGCAGGCGGAGGTGCACGGAATGAGCCAGCGAGGCGGCGACGTGCAGTCGAACCTGCGCTTGTCCACCGACACCATTTACAGTGACCTCATTCCGCAGGGAGGTGCCGATGTGATCATCTCTATGGAACCGATGGAGGCACTGCGCTATCTGCCTTACCTGGCCAAGGACGGAGTGATAGTGACAAGCAACAAGCCATTCATCAATATCCCCAACTACCCCGAGGAGCAGGCTCTATTCGACGAACTCAACGCACTGCCCAACAAGGTGGTGATGCTCGACATAGAGGCTGTGGCAAAGGATGCCGGTTCGGCACGCTCGGCCAACGTGGTGCTGTTGGGTATGGCGGCAAAATACATTGAGATTCTGTCTTCTGAGGCTCTTCGTGATGCCGTTGCCACTATCTTCGCGCGCAAGGGCGAGGCTGTGGTGGAGGCCAACCTCAAGGCGTTTGACATGGGAGCACTGTGATATATAATAAACACAGAGACACAGAGGAACAGAGTTCTTTCTCTCTGTTTCTTTGTAAAACTTATAATTAACTCAAGTTTCGGAAGTAATTTTGAACCACAGAGTTTAAGAGATTAAGAGTATTTATATTAGGAAAGAGACTGAATGCCAA
>SFMJ01000179.1 GCA_004553095.1 Bacteroidales bacterium | reverse complement strand
CATCGGTTACAATGCACGCATTGCGCCCGCTGTGACTTTCAAAATCTGCTCAAAAATATCCGCCTCTACGACCCCAAAAATTTAAGGAACGCGCTCTAACATTTTTTGTAATAGTTTTGTTCGCGGAATGCGGTGTAAGACTTATTTGCTCTTCATGAATGCCGTATCACTCGAAATATCGGATAAGCCTTATTTCTTTATTTTGGCGTAGGCTTGGAGGGCTGCCTGGAGGGTGTCGAGGGCCTTGGCAAGGTAGTCGAGGTCGTGGACGTAGGCTATTCTCACCTGGTTGCGCCCTAAGGATGTGTCGCTGTAGAAGCCGGAGGCCGGCGCCATGAAGATGGTCTTGCCATCATGGCTGAATTCGTCGAGACACCATCGGCAGAATTCGTCGGCATCGTCGACCGGGAGGGAGGCGACGGTGTAGAATGCACCCATCGGAGTGGGGGAGTAGCAGCCGGGGATCCGGTTGAGACGTTCGATCAGGAAGTCGCGGCGACGGCGGTATTCTTCGAACACCTCTTGCTGATATTCAGGGGTGGCATCGATCGAGGCTTCTGCCACGAGCTGACCGATGAGTGGCGGGCAGAGACGAGCCTGACAGAATTTCATCACGTTGGCGCGAACGTCGGGGTCGCGGCTCACGAGGGCGCCGATGCGGATGCCACATTCGTTATATCGCTTCGACACGGAGTCGATCAGCACGGCATTCTTATGCACGCTCTCGATGCTCATCACCGACACCATCGGCTGGTCGGCGTAGCAAAATTCGCGATATACTTCGTCGCTGAAGAGGAAGAGGCCATGGCGCGAGGCTATGTCGGCGATCTGCTCCAATTCGTCGCGGGTGTAGATGTAGCCGGTGGGGTTGTTGGGGTTGCAGATGAGGATTCCCTTGGTGCGGGGTGTGATGAGTCGCTCGAACTCCTCGACGGGAGGAAGCCGAAAACCGGTCTCGATGGTCGAATTGACCGGTATGATTCGGGCGCCGGCGGAGATGGCGAATGCCATATAATTGGCGTAGGCGGGTTGCGGCACGATGATTTCATCGCCCGGGTCGAGACATGCCATAAATGCGAAGAGCACCGCTTCGGAGCCTCCGGTGGTGATGATGATTTCGTCGGGGTGGATCTCCAAGCCGCAGCGATGGTAATATTCCGCCATCTTGATGCGGAGCGATTCGAGACCCTGAGAGGGGGTATATTCGAGCATCTTACGGTCTATGTGACGCAGGGCGTCGAAGGCTTGAGGAGGGGAGGGAATATCGGGCTGGCCGATGTTGAGACGATATACGGTGATGCCGCGTTGCTCGGCGGCGTGGGCAGCGCCTGCAAGGCGCCGTATGGGAGAGGCGGGCATCTCGATGCCGCGATTGGATACTTTACTTTTCATCAAATAAATTCTAAATTTCAGGAACGCGCTCTAAATTTCAGGGACGCGCTCTAAGCCGATAAATACCAAGTAGAAACAGTGGAAGAGAGGAAGAGAGGAGGAGAGGAGGAGCGAGTCGCTACCTCTCCTATATAATAACGCAAAGAACCCCCGTATGTTTTATCCCTCCCCACAAAATAAAAATTTGATTTTTGTTGAGTATACTCAATAAAATTGACACAAATGCGGATTTTGTTGCGTATACACAACAAAATCCGCATCGGAAGGTGTTAGAGCGTTCGCTCTTACGATTATTTTACCAAGAATTTGTATGAAACAGGACTTTGGCCGGCTTTAGTCAGGATCACGATATATGCACCGGGTGTAAAGTCGGCTGTGCTGATGTTGCCTTTAACGCAATCAGTAAGCAGAGTCTGTCCGGAGATAGACACCAAGCGTACGGCTGCACCCTCTACATTGCCGTTGAAGACAAGTTCACGTGTCGCAGGGTTGTAATTTACACCCGGCAGTGAGTCATATTTGAGTGCCTTTACGGCTGACTCGGTCGGTTCGTAGCTGAAATTCATGGTGTGAGTATATACCAAATCTCCGCTATTCATGTCGGTGGCCCAATGCTCTTCACTCAGCACCTTGTGGAGTGAATGTTGCTGCTGAGCCACAGGGAATTCGGGAGTTACAGGATATGCCACATTCTCAGCATTTACATTCTCATCGTATGTATAGACTTCGCGTGTGGACACACTGCCCGATTTGGTTAATACTTCGTGCGACTCCACATCGCCGGCGGCATTGTAGTTGAGGTTCTCGCCATTGATCAGCTCGGTGAGGTATTCGCCGGTGGTCTCATCGATCTCGCCGGTGGCAGAACCATATTCCGAATGAACCAAACGTCCCTCCTCATCGTATGTAAATGTCTGTCTTCCCGAGAAGTAATAAGTATCCTTATCAAACCAGTCTTGCTGGAACTCCTCCACTTTTTGCAGACGACCCTGCTCATCGTATGTCTTGACAAGACGCAAGAAGGGCTTCTCAAGGTCGAACACCCAGAACTGCTCCTCGGTGGTGCATCGTCCATCTTCATCGTATGTGTAGACGATGCGTGCACTCTGTGTCAACTCCCCTGTGGAGAAATCACGATTGAAATTATCGCGAATCACCAAGTTGCCCTGTTCGTCATACTGATAGTCTACTCGACAGGCATCAGTAAGATTATCAGGATCATAGCTATGATCCAAATCTTGGCGCGTAAGGATGCTCACCAACTGATTCTTATCGTTGTAGGTATGGAAGTCCATGCTTAACATCCCATTATAAATATCCTTGTATGACTGAGTCTGAAT
>SFMJ01000178.1 GCA_004553095.1 Bacteroidales bacterium | reverse complement strand
GGGGGGGGGGGGGGGGGACGGGGTGGGCTGAGGCGGTTATTACTGTTTCTGCTATGTCTACTATTTTGGTGAATTTGTCGCCTATGAAGATGGTGTCTTCGCCTCCGTCTAAGACGCCTTCAAACATGTTTTGTTTGAAGCGTAGTTTGGCTATCATGCCTTCTTCGATGGTGCCTGCCGCTACGAGGTTGACGACCTGGATGTTGCGGGTCTGACCGTAGCGGTAGATGCGACCGATGCGCTGTTCGAGCAGTGCAGGGTTCCAGGGGAGGTCGACGTTGATGATTAGCGATGCGCTTTGCAGGTTGAGTCCGGTGCTTCCTGCGTCGGTGGATAGGAAGACTCGTTGGTCGGGGTCGTCTTGGAATTTTGCCACCATCTCACCGCGCTTGACGGAGGATACACCTCCGTGGAGGTTGAGGAAGGGGATTTCTCTCTTTTCGAGTTGGGCGGCGATAAGACGTGTCATCCTCTCCCATTGGCTGAAGACTACGACTTTGCCGACCGTGTCGCTGTCGAGGAATTCGGAGATTATGTTGATGGTTTCGTCGACTTTGACGTCATGGCGCGACTCTTCATCGAGGATGTATGTGCTGTCGCACACCATTCTCATCTTGTTGAGAGAGACGAGGAGGCGGTGGCGGTCGGTTTCGGAGAGGAAGTGATTACGTTGCCATTTGGCGATGAGTTGGGCGACGGTCGATTTGTAATCCTCGTGGGCATCCATCTGCTGAGGAGTCATGGGCACGAGGAGAATCTTGTCTTGACGGCGGGGCAGCTGGATGGCGACGTCGCATTTGCGGCGGCGTATCAAACGGCCGGCGATTCGTTCACCGACTTCATTGAGGTTGCGATAACCGATCACCTTTCCCGACTCATCTTGGAGGATGTAACGATGGCGGAACTCATAATATGGAGCGAGGCAATACTGGTCGACGAGTTCCATGACAGAATAGAGTTCCTCGATTTTATTTTCGAGGGGTGTGCCGGAGAGGGCGATAGCATACTTCGACTTAACGAGACGGGCGGAGATGGCTATCCGGGTGTCCCAGTTTTTGAGGCGTTGCACTTCGTCGAGGATGAAGATATCGGTTTCGAGCCCCTCCTCCTTGGAGATGTCGTTTTTGAGGACATGGTAAGATACGATCTTGTAGGGGGCATCTGACTGATAAAGCGCCTTACGCTTGCCGAAGTCACCCTCGATGACGGTGACTTCAGCGCCGGCGAAGCGTTCGATCTCCCGTTTCCACTGATACTTGAGGGATGTGGGGCAAGCCACGATAACCGACTCTGCGAAGCCATTTCGACGCAACACTTCGGCGGATGCGATGGCTTGGATGGTTTTGCCGAGGCCCATCTCATCGGCGATGATAGACCTACCCTTCTCGACGGCGAAGCGAACGCCCTCCTTCTGATAGGGGAAGAGCGAGGTGTTGAGCACCTTATCGAGGTCGGCATCGGATAGGGAACGGACCAGGGCGATACGGGCGCGGCTATCGCGCATCTCGATGACATAATCGAGGGCATCGTCATAGCAGCGGAACATCGGGTTGATCTTCGAAGCGCGGCTGAGGAACTCAGGGAAACGGGTGATGGCATCGGGGCGAAGGCAGAGTTCATCGTCGAAAAACTCGCGAGCAAGTCGGCGGAACTCCGACTCATTCTCACTGCCAATGCGGAGCATCACGGTGCGAGGGCCGATGTAGGAGAGATAGACGGAGGTATATGGAGGAGGAGTATTAACAGCACGTCGGGGGTTATTATCGAGCCAGAGTTTTACGGCTTCGATGTGCTTGCACGTGCCGAGTTGGGAAGTTTTGAAATCGAGGCAAGAGCAATAATTCCATGGGCTATTATTGCCACGGCACACCACCTTATAACGTCGGCGACTTTCATAATTGCTAACGAAGAACTCGCCACGTGCGAAGCCGGAAGTGACGGGAGTAACGTTAAGGTTTCCCTTTGCAGCCGTCTGCCGACGGAGAGCTACTTGCCAATCGCGTAACGAGACGCCACCGGGTTTGACTTGTTCGGAGACTTTTGGGGCTTTGGGCTTTTGAGATTTTTTGCTTTGGGTGGTCTTTTTTGCCATGGTGATAACTATATTGAAGCCCACCGATGGAATCGGCGGACACGGTAGGTAGGCTTAGATTTTTCTTAATTGCCAGAAAGTGACGGCTGCGGCTGCGGCGACATTGAGGGAGTCGACGCCATGGTGCATGGGGATTTTGACCACGAGGTCTGCGGCTTGTATTATGTTTATGGGTAGGCCTTCGCCTTCGGTGCCGAAGAAGAGTGCGATTTTGTCGATTTCTTGGAGTCGAGGGTCATCGAGGGTCATGACGTCATGTCGCAGGGCGAGAGCGGCAGTGGTGAAGCCGAGGTTATGGAGATCAGCCATCGGGTCGGGGGAGAGGGTCCAAGGGATGGTGAATACGGTGCCCATAGAGACACGGACGGCACGGCGGTTGAGGGGGTCGCAGGCATCGGCGGAGAGGATAACGGCGTCGACACCCATGGCAGAGGCGGAACGGAAGATGGCTCCGATATTGGTGGTGTCGGTGATGCTTTGGAGCACGGCCACAACGCGGGCGTTGCGGCAGATGTCGGCGACAGAGGGGAGAGTGGGACGGGGTATGGCGCAGAGGACACCTCGAGTGAGGGTATAGCCGGTGATCGCACCCTCGATATGTCGGGGTTCGCAGAGCATGGCGAATGGCATGAAACCATGGTCGATGGCGACACGAATCACCTTGGGACTCTCGGCGATGAAAAAACCATGCTCTGCCTCGTGAAGCGAACGGAGTTGCGCCTCGGTCATAGAGCCGAAGAGGCGGAGGATCTCATGGTTTGGATTGTCGATTTCTACTACCATGGGGCCTTGGGAATTAGGAATTATTTTCGGAGAGTCTGAAGACTAATCTTTGGACGCCGTCATTGTATGAAGCGCTGGAGATGTAGAAGCGACCAATTTCGGCGGTATGCTTAACGTGTGCACCGGCGCAGAGGCACTCATCATACTCGCCGATATGGACCACTCTCACCATATCGGAGGCATCATCGGGAAGACGACGGAGGTCAAAACGAGACTTCGCCTCCTCCTGAGATATAAACTCCTCGAAGACCTCGACGTCGGCGTCGATAACAGCGTTGACGTAAGCATTCAGTTCCTCGATCTGCTCCGGGGAGAGGGGCATGGGGAGGTGGTAGTCGAGTTTCGACTTTTTTCTTTCGACATGGGCTTTGAAAGCTCGGCCGCAGTTGAAACGGCGTGCCATTTCGCCGTTGAGGATATGTTCGGCGGAGTGCATGGGAGGGTACTCCTGCTTGTTGTGGGGGTTTAATTTTATCTCTTCCATATTATATATGTAACGGCGGAGGGGGCTTGGTTAGTATAACCGGG
>SFMJ01000177.1 GCA_004553095.1 Bacteroidales bacterium | reverse complement strand
ATTATTTCTCTCTTTTCTAAAGTTTACGCCTTTTCTTGCCATTCTCAGTCCGTGGTATCTTGCCATGTCTGATCTCTTTGGGCAATATCTTTTTTTGCAAATGTTCGCGGCATATTTCTACTATTTGATCATCGGGGTAGAGCCCGCTGTCTTCCACCACCATCACTACTCTTTCGCCCCATTTATCATCCGGCGCGGAGGTAATCAAGACCGGACATCTCAGCAATCCCTCCATGATTTGCTCTATCGGTTCGGGATGTATCTTTATCCCGCCGCTGTTGATGACATTGTCATATCTCCCTATAACTTTGAATTGATTGCCATGAATATCCACCACATCGTTGGTGACCACCCTTTTCCACCCGACGATATTGATGATTAGACGCCTGTCGCTATCGATGCTGAGTTGTATGTCGTCGAAGGCTCGGAAGGGGGAGAAGAATACCTTTACATTACGGAGGGCTATATGCGATGCCGTCTCGGTCATGCCGTAGGTCTCCCACACGTTGAATTTGGATTTCAGGATGTCGGCCTCGGTATTGATCGGTATCGGTGCCCCACCGATAAGAATGGCTCCGATCTCGGGCATCTCGTCGGCATGATCCAGGATATAACGCATCTGGGAGGGTACTACCGAGAGGAGGTCAATACGCCCACCCCGGTAATGCTCCAAGGGCCGATTGCTCGGCGTTTCGTAGGTGAACTCTGCCCCCATGATTTTTGCCCTCACTCCCTGCATCTTGCCCCCGATATAGTCGGGCGATATGCAGGAGTGAAGATGACTCCTCCTGTCGAGGTTGAAGTGCCGGATCGTGCGCATAGCACTCCGCATCATCTCATTCTTAGGCAATAGTATATCCTTCGGCTTGCCGGTAGATCCCGATGTGTGACACAGGATATCAGCCGACACATCATCCCATTCCCTAAAAAATTCCTCGTAAGTCATAATCGCTTTTTTAATTCCTATCTCCTAATTCCTAATTCCTAATTCCTGATTATTCCCTCCAGTCCAAGCGGGCGAGTTCTTTGCGGTCGAGGCTCTTGGTCGGATCGTATTTAAGTCGCTCTTCTTCGAGGTGTAAGGGGGATGCGAAGTTGTTGCTGAAGACACCGCCGGTGCCGAGTCCTTGCGCCATGTCAATGTCGAGTGTCGCCACCCATTGCGCCAAGGCATTGAGTCCGATATTCGATTCCAACGATGATGTCACCCACCAACCGATATTCCTCTCCTTAGCCAATCGGATCCACTCCTCCGCACCGCTATATCCACCGATCAGGGTCGGTTTTAAGACGATATATGCCGGATGGATCTCATCGAGCATAGCCTCCTTCTCTTCGCTGCTGAATTTGCCGATCAGTTCTTCATCGAGAGCGATGGGTAGCGGCGAGACGTCGCAGAGAAACCGCATCAACTCGGGTTGACCGGCGCGAATTGGCTGCTCGATGGAGTGCACACCCATGTCTGCCAATCGTTTGAGGCGGGGTAGGGCACTATCCATATCGAAACCACCATTGGCATCCACGCGAATCTCTACCTGTTCGGGTGTATAGCGCTCGCGGATATGGCGGATCATATCCACTTCGCTACGCCAGTCGATGGCACCGATCTTCAGTTTGATGCAGCTGAAACCCTGACCCAATTTCTGCTCGATTCGCTCCATCATCTTGTCTATCTCGCCCATCCACACGAGTCCGTTGATGCGTATGTCGCTCTTGCCTTCGGTCCAGGAACTCGGATAGTAGATACCCTCGCATCCGGCGGAATAGTCGCGTATCGCCTGCTCCAACCCGAACTGTAACGAGGGAAATTTCGATAGATCGGTGCGTTTCCCGATACGGATATTGGCTTGCAATTCCATCAGTTTGTAGAAGAAACGATCGTCGGCTTCCGGGGATAACCCCGGGAAGATAGCCGCCTCACCTATGCCGAATCTCTCCGGATCCTGCTCATCGAAGATGCGAAGCATGCAGGTGATCTTCTCGGTCAGCACACCCCGCGACGTACCACCCGGTTCGTTAAATTTCAATATGTAGGGCGCAAATTGTAATCGCATGATTTCACTCTTTCATTTGAAAAAAGCAACTCTCTCAAAAATTTAAGGAACGCGCTTTTAGGGGAATTTAGGGTATTTGTCGAAGTCGGGATCGCGCTTCTCCAAGAAGGCATTCTTACCCTCTTGTGCCTCGTCGAGCATATAGTAGAGGAGTGTGGCATCGCCGGCAAACTGCATCAGACCATGCTGACCATCCAGTTCGGCGTTCAGCGCACGCTTGATCATGCGGATAGCCAAGGGCGACCGCTTCATGATGGTGCGGCACCAATCCACCACCGTCTCTTCCAACTTGTCGAAGGGCACCACGGCATTTACCATACCCATCTCCAAGGCTTCGGCTGCTGTATATTGCTTACAGAGATACCATATCTCGCGTGCCTTCTTCTGGCCGACACAGCGTGCCAGGTATGAGGCTCCGAATCCGCCATCAAAACTACCCACCTTCGGACCGGTCTGTCCGAAACGTGCATTCTCCGAGGCTATCGAGAGGTCGCAGATCACCTGCAATACGTTGCCCCCGCCGATGCTGTAGCCATTCACCATGGCGATCACCGGTTTCGGAATGCTGCGTATCATGCTGTGAAGATCCAAAACATTGAGTCGGGGCACTCCATCTTCACCGATATAGCCACCCTCACCCTTCACATTCTGGTCGCCACCACTACAGAAGGCTTTGTCGCCCGCTCCTGTCAACACTATCACACGGATGTCTTGACGCTCTCGG
>SFMJ01000176.1 GCA_004553095.1 Bacteroidales bacterium | reverse complement strand
TTATAGATTCCGTTATTGCGGACCTTCACATTATCACCGGTCTTCTGGGAATCACTGCCACCGTTGAAGATAACATTGCACTCATTCAGGGCGCCGTCAGTAACAACGACATATTCATAATACTTACCATTGAATGTCATAGGCGCACCGGGCCAACCTCCGGTGATCTCATGGCACTCATTGCTACCATAGATATAGCAGTTCACCTTCGACCAGTTGGCAGTAGAATTGTCGAAATAGATGTGCCACTCGTTGCTTTGCTTCTCCATCTTTGTAAATGTGGCAGATCCGGTCTTGGTATCAGAGCCGTTGGAAGCGCTCCAAGTCACGGTGACAGACTCACCGACACTCATATCCCCGCCGATGGTGAAAGTAGCGGAATCGGTGAAAGGAACTTGGTTGCCGTCACCCACCTTATACCAAGCCGAAGTGGCGTTGAAGGCCTTGATGGTTACATCTTGAGTGTTCACGAAAGTACCGCCTTCGGGAGAAATTTTGACGCTAAGGCCGGAAGCTTCGATCACATCATAGGGGTCACGAGAAGAACCGATCTTATAGACACCACCATTGACAAACTTATAACCGCCCTGGTCGTTACCGGGAGACTGTTCATTGCCATTATTGCTGAAGATGATCAGAGTGCCTTCGGGGATCACGTCAGAACCGGAGTAAGTCCACTTATACATATTGTTGCCGAGATATTGGAGCTTCTGACCGGGCCAAACGCCGCCGGAATAATTAGTAGAGCCGTTCCATACCCAAGCTTTGGCATTGATCCAAGACTCGTGATAGAGGAAGATGGCTTGTTCACCCGATTCGAGCGCGGGTTCGATCACGGGGTCGGGCTCAACGCGAGAATCGCTATCGCCACCGCCACCGCCACCCTGACCGGGATTCGGCTTCACAGTCCAAGTTTCATCGGGCATAGTTTCATCGGGCCATTCTGTCCAAGGCTGATCGACAGAAGCAGTATCATACAGATACTTGCCATCTTCGCCAATCTTACCGGGGCCATTGAGCACATAGACGCGCATATTACCCTTGCCTGAGCAATTAGCGGTGAGGGTGCCGTCGGTCACGACCTTCACATCTCCGGTGATAGCATCGACGTATGTACCATTAAGGATACCGGTGAAAGTAGAATTACCGGAGATAGTCACGAGGACGTAAGAGTCAGTAGAGCTATCCTTATAGCGACGCTTGAACGACAAGCTTCCCGAGCAACCTTCAGTAGAGTATTGACCTTTACGGAGAGCAGGCACGGCAGCACGGATCTTATTGAGGCGTTGTATGTGGCGAGCCAAGGGATAAGTCAGAGTCGAGGCCATATTGCCGGTGGCATTGCTATATTCGGCAAAATCGGAGACAGTAACATCACCTTCGATATAACCGCCGAAGTAAGCGCGACCGGTCTCCTTAAGAGCGAGCACGGCACCCTTGTCGATATCCTTACCTTTCTGGAACTCGACCTCAGAGCCGTAATAGATACAAGGGATTCCGCGGAAAGTAAACATCAGGGAGAGGTTTTCCGCCCAAGTAGCTTGGTCTTTGCTGAAGCGGTAGTTGCTGTCGGGAGCATAGTCGTGAGAATCTACATAAACCACATTGTAAGTAGCATCATTGTAGAGATAATCTTGAGAGTGAACGCCAAAGGCTCCGGCAGCGCTATTGAAATTCCAGTGCATTGCAAAGTCGATGACACTCAAGCCCGAGAAATCAGAGTAATCGGGAGTGTGGTATTCGTTGCCTTTGAGCAGAGCATTGTCACTGCGACGTAAGATGTCATTAGAGTGACCCAAGTCATCTTCACCTTGTTGCAAGACAGATTCCCAGTTGGTATGTCCGCTTACGGTCTGATAGTCGTGTGAACCCTCGGTCTCAGTTGGGATAGCCACAACGGAGTCCCATGACGATGCGTTATAATCCCAAGGATAGTCTTTCGACTCCTTCCATGTATAATAACATGGAGAGCAGTTGTAGTTAGCGCCGCGATATATCACCTCCATAGAGCGAGCACACACCTCACCGAACATAAAGAAAGGAGTATTACCGCGCTTTGCTTTAGCTTCGGCAGACTCGGCAGCTGCACAGAGTTGAGGCAAGAAATTATTGTTGAAAGAGAGGCGTGGTATATGTCCGGCGGTGTCGATACGGAATCCGTCGACACCCATCTTGATAAAACGGGAGTAGCAATCGACGATATAAGAGGTTACAGCCGGATTTTCGGTGTTGAGGTCGACGCAGTCACCTGCGATTTGACCCCACCAGCGAGAGGGATCATCCCAGTCGAACCAAGCCTTGTGGTGCCAGTAATTGTGGGTATCCTTGTTGGTGAAGTCGGTGTTCTTCATCAGTGCCAGACGCGCGCCATACTGGGCATCGGGCTTAAGAGAAGCGTAATCTTCAGGAAGCAAACCACCTTCGCTCTGCGGCACAACCTTCATCGAGGCATTGATATCGCCGAGGTCTTGGGTATAGTCCTTCTCAAACATTTTACAAAGGTGGCTTTCGCCGAAATTGCCTGTGTGCTGAAGCACCACGTCGAGGATAATCTTCATGCCACGGCTGTGGACTTCATCGATGAGGGTCTGAAATGCGACCTCAGCATCGGCATCGGTTGAGCTTTTGCTCACATAGCGGTGGTCAATCTTCGAGAAATCCATAGCATGGTAGCCATGGTAATCGAGGCCGGAACCATTTTCTACGATGGGAGTAATCCAAATGGCGGTAAATCCCAGCGCTTTGATGTAGTCAAGTTTGTCGATAAGACCCTTGAAGTCTCCGCGCCACTCCGGGTCGTTGACATT
>SFMJ01000027.1 GCA_004553095.1 Bacteroidales bacterium | reverse complement strand
GTGCAGACTCCCTCTTCACACTCTTGCCTGTGACAAAATATACTATCAGGAAACTTATACCAATGGCTGCGGAGATCGATCCTATCACTAAAAAGCCTGTTTCGGTTTCAGCAAAGAAATAAATCAAGGACAATACCAAGCCGATTAGAGTGAAGATGCATCCCTTAAGCAGGCGGCTGATACGTTGCTCTTCAGGTGTCTTGAGGGCTTGTTTTTTCTCTTTTTCATCCTCAAGGAGCCCGGCGAGTTTCTCGCCGTCGATGTCATTGGCTGACTCGATCATCTTGGTCAGAATTTTGGCTCGTTGATTGTCCTTGTTGATCTTGCGATAGTTGATGATGAATACGATACCTACCGGGAGGATTACACAAACAAGTAGGGTAATCAGTACTTCAGAAATGTTGCCATCCATAATTCTCGATGTTTTATATAGGTTGAACTTTTGTTTTCTTTTTGCCCCCGTTCGGGAGGCTTTTCGTATATAAGACACACGTAGGGAGTGAAATGTGACTCAATCTTCAATAATTTTGAAAATATTTTTATTCCATCATCTCAACAGTCTCATCATCAGAACGATACTGACTTGGCTTGACGCCATATTGCTGTTGGAAACATTTGGTGAAATAAGAAGGAGTCTTAAAGCCGACCATATAGCAAATCTCCGAGACAGTGAAACGATGTTGGCTCAGGAGCATGGCCGCCTTGCGGAGTCTCACCTGCTTGATATAATCGATCGGGGAGAGACCGATATACTTCTTGATGAGTCGGTAAAGTTGTTTGGATTCGAGATCAGACTTTTTGCAGAGTAGGCTGACATTGAGGTCGGGATCGGAGATATTCTCCTCGATGATTTGCGCGATTTGCGCCAACTTTTTTTCGCTGACCGATTCGGCGGCAATCGGTTTGGACTCCGCCTCGATGATGGTCTCAATGCGCACATGCTCCTTGAGTTCACTGCGGCGACGCAGCAACTGAGTGATGCGTCCCGACAGCGTGGGGGCTTCGAATGGCTTGGTCATAAAGACATCGATGCCCTGCTTGATGCTTTCATTCTCCGTGCCGGGATCGGAGAGGGCTGTCAGCATGATGATCGGTATGCCGACGAGTCGAGGATTTTGTTTAAGGCTCTTCACCATCTCCAGCCCCGACATGATGGGCATCATCTGGTCGACGATGATCAGATCGGGGAGGAATGAGGCGGCTATCGCCAGTCCGGAGCGACCATTATCGGCAGTGAGTGTAGTGTAATCGGTGGATAGAATTTCAGCCAGGAACTCCGAGATTTGGGCATTATCCTCGACGATCAATATCTTGGGACGATCGCTCTGAGACTGATCGACCATCCGGGTCACCTCCTTGGCAACCTTCTTCGACACCGGGAGAGAGACCACAAAAGAGGAACCCTCACCTTGGCGGCTGAATAGATCGATATTACCACCCATGGCCTCAAGATATTTCTTGATAAGGTATAGACCGAGTCCGGTTCCCTCCTTGAGTTTGGCAGTGGCGGGGGATCGGAACATGCGTTGGAACACGAGTTGGCGGTCGGCCTCCGGGATGCCGACACCATCGTCGGAAACGACGATCTCGACATGGTCGTCGCGCATGCTGATGCCGCAAGAGATGGTGGCACCCGGTTCGGAATATTTGCAAGCATTAGAGAGGAGATTGGTCATCACCGACTCCAACTTCACGGCATCTGCCTCGATCATGATTTCAGCCGCCGAGGTGTGGAAGAGGAAGGTCTTCTGTCGGTTGTGCTCGCGGAATATCTCGAAGATGCCGGAGCAGAAAGCCACCACGTCGAATGTGGAGAGAATCAAGAGACTCTCGCCGCCATCCTCGATATGTTGCAACTCGAGTGTGCGATGGATCATGTTATTGAGGCGCACGGCATTGTCATATACCTTCTCGAGGCTTCGGCGCTCATCGGGGTCTTTGGCTCTCTCCTTCATGATGCTCACCGGGCCGAGGATCATCGAGAGGGGTGTCTTCAAGTCGTGGGAGATCGTGGAGAGGAAAGTAAGTTTACGCTCCACATTCTCGAGGGTATTCTCACGTTCACGTTCATGGAGAGCCTTGAGGTTGCGTCTGCGGAGATACCATACGATCCAAGCCGTCACACCGATCACCAGCAGGGCGTAAAGCAGCAGAGCCGGGATCGAGAGATAGAATGGAGGCTTCACCCTCATGGGGATAGCGATCGGCTTTGAGCCTGAGCCGACAGTGCGGAGCAGGATGGTGTAATCACCCATCTTGAGGTCGGCGAAACGGATACTGTTCACTTCCTCGGGGAGGAGCACCCACCCACCGACGGTGTCAGCCTCATTGCGTGCCAGTTTATACATAAAGCGATCGACCGACTCGGGGGAATAATTGAGCGAACTTATCACCAACGACAGATTGCCATCGTAAGGGAGCACCCGGCGGTGCATACCCCCCATTATGTCGGAGAGGTCGAACGAACCATCCTCTCCCTCGGCCAGAATCATCCGGATTTTAGAGTCAGCCACATCAGAGGCGATATCGCTATTCACCTCGACGATCTCATCTATGCCTCCGAGGTATACCTTATTGCTCACGCGATCCTCATATATGGCGGTATACGACTTCTGCGGGATGGGGAGCAGAGTAACCTTGAGGCTCTTGCCATCGATGCTCCAGACGCTGCTTTGGGTCGACACCCACATATCTTCCCCCACGCCCCCCATCGCCAAGATGGTCTCATCGCTATTGGTGTTGGGAAATCTCACCACACGCGGAGAAGTGCCGTCGAAGAGCACCACACCCCCGCGGAAAGAGCACCACACCCTCCCCCGATTATCCTCGCAGGTGTAAGAGGGATGCTCTCCGGACAGGGCATATATGTCATAGCGTGAAGATCGATGGGTCGACAAGTCATATCGGATAATGCTGTCATCGCGGAAGAGGAGCACCCAAAGACAGCCATTGCCATCAAGCAGGATATTATTCACCAGGTCATTGCTCAAAGTCATATCGCTGCTATGCGTATCGGTGTTGTACGATCGGTCGGCTATCACCAGACCCAATTGGATGTATGTCCACCCTTAGGGTCGACGATATGGAAGACTTCAAATCTGTCAGATGCTCTGTTATAGCGATTCAAACCGGCATCTGTGGCGAGCCACACCACCCCCTCCGAGTCCTCATATATATTTCGAATCTGATTGTGAGATAAAGCCCCGGGAGAGTCGTCGTGGCGATACCATCGAGGGGCCTCCCCCTCGGCGATGCGGATCACACCGTTGGTGCCTCCCAGCCAGAGGTTTTGCTTCCGGTCGCGTAAGATCGAATGTATCTCATTACCCTCGCCCGAGTGTGTGAGCCGATTCAGGCGAATGCTGCTGATGCGCGTAGTGATTGAGGCTATCGAGACACCCCGTTCATGGCCTGCCCAGATATTGTGTTTGCTGTCGGCATATACACACCATATTTCATTGTCGGCGATCGAGAGTTCATCGCGCGAATCGTGGCGATAATGTTTCAGCCCATCGCTTGAGAGGTCGAAGGCGCCATTGTCGGTGCCTACCCACACATGTCCGGCTTCGCCCGGGGCAAGGCTCTTGACATTGCAACTCTCCTCGAGGCCGACACGCTCCCAACTCTCCGATCCGGGAATATATCGATAGAGAGCCCCCTCGCTGCCGACATATATGCCATGTTTGTCGGGCGATTCGAGCATACAGTTCACGAAGAGCGCCCCTCCACCCGGATTTGCGATTCGCACGAAGCGCGAATGTCGCTGATCCCAGCGAGCCATGCCGCTGTAGGTGCCCACATAGAGCACGCCGCGGCTGTCGCGCAGCATCGAATAGACCGACCGATGGGGAAGCCCCGACGAATAGTTGAGGAGTCGCTGATGTGTGATATCATAATAAAAGATACCATTCAAGCCCCCTATCCAGAGATGATCTCCCTGCACCATCAGCGCTCGAATCTCTTTGGGCGAGTTCTTGATTATTTTGACGATACGACCCTGTCGATAGTCATAGATCATCAAGCCATTGTTGCTGCCGATATAGAGTTGACCATTATACTCGACGATGGAATAGATCTGCACACCCGCCAACTTCTCGGCATCTATCTGATGAGTCGAAATGCCATCATAGAAATAGAGGCCGCGGTTGGTGCCGAGCCAGATGATGCCCCGACTGTCGCAGAAGGTGGTGAACACCGCACTCTTCACACCCCCCACCCTGACATTCTTCCAAGTCAATCCCAACTCCGGCAATGCTGTGGCGGAATTGAGGGGCAAACACTCTATCATCAAGAGTGCCAAAAGAAGATAGCGTAATGTTCGGATAAGTCGTCGGTCGGAGTCCATGATGGAGAAGATTTTGGATATGCAAATATATCAAAAAATCCGTTGACTTGTCTGATATATTGCATAATAAACGCTCGAAAATGGCAGTTTTTTGCATTTTGTCTGATTTGTTCTAATCTTTGTCTTATTTCATAATTTAATTTTTAAATTGACTCTTTATATTTGCAAGCGAAAAGATCTACCTCGGCGACAAGAGAGCCAGCCGAGGCAAAGAAGAGAAAACAAAAAACCTAAAATATAACAACCAATGATCAACTCAAGCGGCAATGTCGTGGTAAGGAACGTGCTATTGGGAATACTATTCACGATTCTCCTTATACCCGTAACGGCTAAAGCCCAAAATCAGCGGACAGTGACGGGTACTGTCACAGATGAGACCGGCGAGCCATTGATAGGCGCGATGGTCAAGATAACAGATCAAAATATCGGGACAGTCACCGATATAGATGGCAACTTTACCCTCAACGTAGGTGCGAACGCCAAGAGCCTCACCGTGTCGTATGTAGGCTATATGGCAACCACGGTAGCGATCACCCCGGGCGATATGAAGATTACACTTCGCAGCAACTCGGAATTGCTCGATGAGGTGGTGGTGATCGGATATGGTGTCAGCAAGAAAGAAGACCTGACCGGCTCGGTATCCGCCATCGACGAAAAGGACTTCAATCAGGGAGTCATCTCCTCGCCCGAAGAACTGATCAATGGTAAGGTGGCAGGTGTGCAGATCGTCAACACCGGCGGTTCGCCGACGGCAGGCTCGACGATTCGTATCCGTGGCGGGGCGTCTCTTAATGCCTCCAACGACCCTCTGATCGTGCTCGATGGAGTGCCGATGGAGGTGGGTGGCTCGGTGAGCGGCAGCGGCAACTTTCTCTCGCTGATCAACCCCAACGACATCGAGAGTATGACCATCCTCAAGGATGCCTCCTCGACTGCTATATATGGTTCGCGCGCGTCGAACGGTGTAATCATCATCACCACCAAGAAGAGTCGCAATCAGGGTGTGAAGGTTTCCTTCCAGACCACCAACTCCATCTCCACCAAGACACGCACATCTGATATGCTCTCCACCGATGAGTTCATCGACGTGGTGAAGCGTTTCGGCACGGAGCGTCAGATCTCGCTTCTGGGTGATAGCCGCACCGATTGGAACGATCAGATTTTCCACACCGCCTTCGGCACTGACAACAACCTCAGCGTGTCGGGACGCATCTCCTCGTGGCTCCCATATCGTGTGTCGGTCGGTGCTTTCTATCAAGAGGGTATCCTCAAGACTGACAATACCAAGCGTTTCACCGGCAACATCAACCTCTCACCCTCCTTCCTGAATAATGAACTTCGCTTCCAGGTCGGCGTAAAGGGCACCTACTCACGCAACCGCTTTGCCGACTCTGCAGTCATCTGGGGTGGCGCAACACTCAATCCTACCATCCCGGTATATTCCGGTGAAGAGGCCTTCGGTGGATATACCGAGGCTATCGACAATAGCGGCAATCCGGTGACCGGCGCCGTGCCCAATGCTTTGGGTCGTCTCGAGCAGTATAACTCGACTTCCGACGTGTGGCGAGTCATCGGCAATATCGACGCCGATTGGAGCATCCGTTGGGTCAAGGGTCTTCGCCTCCATGTCACCGGCGGCTACGACTGGTCGCATGGTCAGGGGCATGTCTATATCCCGGCTGAGGCTTACCTCAACTATACCTCCGGCGGTCGCGACTACGACTATGGTCCGCAGCAGAATCATAACCGCATCCTCACCATCTATGCCAACTACAATCGCGAATTCGAGGCTATCAAATCAAATCTGGATGTGACTCTTGGTTATGACTATCAGTTCTGGAGATACAGCACACCCTTCTATGCCATCCTCAATACTCAGGGTGAGCAGCAACAGACATCGGCAGCCACCGACCAGCGCCACGCACTCGTGTCGTTCTATGGCCGCTTGAACTATACCTTTATGGATCGCTATCTCCTTACCGCCACCGTGCGTGAGGATGGATCCTCTCGCTTCGCCAAAGACAATCGCTGGGGTCTCTTCCCATCTGTAGCCCTGGCTTGGCGCATCTCCAAGGAGAACTTCTTCCAGCCCATCAGACATGTGATGAACGACCTGAAGATCCGTGCTTCTTATGGTGTCACCGGTCAGCAAGATGGTATCGATAATTATGGCTATCTCCCGGTATACACCACCTCGCTCGATGGAGCGCAATATCAGTTCGGCGGTGTGCCGGTATACACCATCCGCCCCGAGGCTTACAATCCCGACCTGAAATGGGAGACCACCAAGTCTTGGAACGTCGGTGTCGACCTCGCATTCCTCGAAAACAGATTTACATTCTCGGCAGATTATTATACTCGCAAGACCGAGAACCTGCTTGCCACCGTGCCCGTGCCGGCAGGCACCAACTTCGACAAGATGATGCTCAAGAATGTGGGTAATGTCGACTCACAGGGTGTCGAACTCGCTTTGACAGCCAACCTTATAGACACCAAGGATTGGCATTGGACCCTCACAGCCAACGCTGCTTGGCAACGCGTGCGCATCCGCAACCTCACTCTGAATCCCGGCAATCCCAGCCCCGACACCGGCGTTGGCCCCTGGATCGATACTTATCAGATGCAGGTATTCTCTACCGACTATGCTCCCTACGCATTCTATCTCTACAAGCAACTCTACGACCAAGAGACCGGCAAGCCCCTCGAAGGGATGTATGCCGACCTCGATGGCGATGGTCAGATTACTTCAGCCGACCGCTATCACTGCCACTCTCCGTCGCCCGACTGGATCCTCGGTCTCTCTACTTCGCTCAAGTATAAGGGGTGGACTCTCTCCACTTCTCTGCGTGCCAATATCGGATGCTATGTCTTCAATGGCATGTCGATGAACACCGGCGCCTGGGAGACTATGAGTTATAATGACTATCAGCTCAATAATCTCAACAGCAGTTTCTTGGATACTCAGTTCACTCGCCGTCAATATCTTAGCGACTACTACTTGGAGAATGCATCATTCCTCAAGATGGACAACCTGCAACTCTCCTACGACTTCGGCAAGATCTATAAGAGCCTGAGTCTCAACATCTCGGCGATGATCCAGAATGTATTTACCATCACCAAATACTCGGGAGTGGATCCGGAAAGTTCGACCGGTGTCGACACCAGCATCTATCCACGCCCCCGCACTTATTCAGTAACAATCGGACTCAACTTCTAAGCTAACGACAATGAAAAAGATAAATAAAATATTCGGCTTTATCATGGGACTCGGTGTGTTGCTGAGCAGCTGCACCGGAGATCTCGATCAGATGCCCGTGATCGAAGACACAGCCGACGACATCTATAGCAGCGCTGCCAACTATCGCGGTGTGCTTGCCAAGATCTATGCCTCCTACGTGCTCGCCGGGCAGGAACAGGGTGGCGACAATGGCGACCTCTCATCGGTCAATGGTCATGACCTCTCTCGCGGTTATTTCAACCTCCAGGAGGCTGCCACCGACGAAACCGCCAATACCTGGCTTTCGGGTAATAATCTCTACGACCTGACCTATATCTGCTGGAACGAGAAGGATTCCTGGGTGGCAGACACCTATTATCGTCTCTATTATACTATCGCACTCTGCAATGACTTCATCCGCCATAGTGCCGACGAGGAGATAGCCAAGTTTGGCGAGGCGGATCAAGAAACAATCCGCGAATATCGCGCCGAGGCACGCTTCATGCGAGCCTACAGTTACTGGATGGTGCTCGACCTCTACCGTCAGGGTCCGAAGGTCGATGAGACCACACCCGCCACCGGCTTCACTCCCGAGGCATTCACCGGCGTCGCGATGTTCGATTATATCGAAAGCGAGTTGAAGGCTCTCGTGGCTGATGGCAGCCGTGAGGCTCTCGCCGAAGTGACTGAATATGGCCGTGCGGCTCGCCCCGCAGCCTGGGCGCTCTTGGCTCGTCTCTACCTCAACAGCGGAGTATATCGCGGCGTGGTCGATACCAAGTATTACAGCGAATGTATCACCGCCTGCCATAAGGTGATCGGCAATGCCTCTCTCTATCTCGAACCGGAGTATCAGAAACTCTTCAATGCCGACAACTATAAGCGCAGCCATGAGATCCTCTTCTCGATGGTGTGTGATGCTACGACATCAGTGACTTGGGGTGGCGGCACTTACGTGACCTGCGGCTCTTGCGGCAACTCGAGCACTCAAGACCCGGCCAAGTATGGTCTATCCAGCGGGTGGGGTATGTTCCGCGCTCGCGGTGAGTTGGTGGCAAAGTTCGGCGATATCACCACTACTGCTGACTCTCGTGCCCTCTTCTATACCGACGGCCAGACTCAATACTTCAGCGGCCCGATCGACAATCAAGCCGAGGGTTATTTCTATGAGAAATTTACCAACCTCACCGACGCCGGCGAGCAGGCATCGAACACAGCCGCCGTAGGATGTTCGACCGACTATCCTCTGATCCGTCTTGCTGATGTATATCTGATGGCTGCCGAGGCATTCCTCCGCGGCGGTGGCGGTATCACTCGTGCCGATGCTCTCGACCTGGTGAATAAGGTGCGCCTCCGCGCATATCACGAAAATGCCGCCGGCAAGATCAGCGACACCGAGTTCACACTCGACTTTATCCTCGATGAGCGTGCCCGCGAGTTCTATCTCGAATCGTTGCGCCGCACCGACCTGATCCGCTACGACCGCTTCACTTCAGACTCCTATCTCTGGCAATGGAAGGGTGGCGTGCTCGATGGCCGCAGTGTCGATGCCAAGTACAATGTCTATCCTATTCCCGATACGGAACTTACTGCCAACAGCAATCTGTCTAACCCCCTTTATTGATCTGCAATCATGAAACTAAATAAAATATTCAGTATGGTCTTGCTGTCGGCATTAGCGGCTCTGTCGCTGACTTCTTGCGATAGCGATATGGACCTGGTATATGTCAATCCTGCCGACGACATCTCCTTGGGAGGGGCTAACGGTGATATCATCCTATCGTCCGAGCATCCTTCGGCACTCGCTCTGACCATCTATTGGAGCGGCGATGGCATACTGACCCTCACCGACCCCAATCTGCAAGCACCCATCAATGCCGCCGAGGAGCGTATCCAACTCTCGGGCGATGAGAATTTCACCAATCTCATAGAGATCACTGCCGGCAAGGGTGTACGCCAACATCAATTCCTCTGCGAAGAACTCAATGCCCTCTTGGCTCGCCTCAATTTCGAGCCCGATAAGATGGCACCCCTCTATATCCGCATCGCCTCCTATCTGGCTGCCAATGTCGATCCGAAGTACTCCTCTGTACTGAAGGTGAATGTGCAGCCTTATAGCGTGCGTCTGATCTTAGGATCGGTGCTCGACAAGAATGGCGTCGACACCGGTATGACCCTCGCTTCGCCCGAGGAGAATGGCATCTATGCCGGTTTCCTCGGCGTGGGCAGTTGGTATAACTGGTGGTTCCTCGATCCGACCAATGTGAAGTGGGGCAATGAGGGCCAGAGTGGCAAGACATTCTATGCATCGTCGGCTGCCGATAGTTGGAACTTCTGGTTCCCCGGTGTGGGTGGTTGCTATTATACCACAGTCAATACCGTCGAGGGATGGTGGAGTGCTCTTCACATCGACAATGTCACCGTGGCAGGCGATATCACCGGCGAGATGACCTATAATATGAAGACCAACCAGTGGACACTCGACTTCACTTCAGCCTCAGCCGGCACAGCCAATATCACCCTTTCGGGCGCCGGCAGTCTCTATAACAAGGATACGGGCGATATGGGTCCCGCCATCGCTCAGGATATAGCATTCGGCGGCGAGAGCGAAAATCTCACCTTCGGCACTACCGGCACCACCATCTCAGTCAGCGTGCCCGCCGGAGCCACTACCCTGATCCTCGACCTTACCAACCCGTTGGCTTATAAGGTGGGTTGCGGCGAGTCGGAAGAGCCTGCCGAGATCGATCCTCATCTCTACTTCTCCGGATTGGTGAACTGGGATGGTTTCGACGACTATCTGACCCTCTATGACGAGTCCGGACTCATCTATGGCGGCGCTCATTATATCAACTCCGAGTGGGGATATCGTGTTTACACCATGGAGGATTGGGGCGCAGCCTATAAAGCCACCGACGGATCGACAGCACTGAGCGGCAGCCTCATCTTCGCCGAGTCTGATGGCAATATCCCCGCTCCCGAACCGGGTCTCTATGTGATGGACTTCGATATGAAGAACCTGACATATCAACTCACTGCCGTGGAAAGTGTCACCTTCGCCGGCCTCAACGATAACTGGGCGGAAACAGAAATGACACAATCTGCTGAAAATCCTGAAATATTTACCGCAGAATTCGTTAAAGAAAAAGAGACCCCTTGGGGAGTTAAGGTTTTGATCAACCATGACTGGAGCCTCTTCTTCGGTGGCGGCAATGGTGTCCTCATGTTGGGACACTCCGATTCGACCACCGGTTTTGATGGCGACAATGAGTTGACCGTCGGAGAGACCTATATCCTCAAAGTCGATCTCGGCAAGCAAACATATTCATATTCTCTTAAATAATTACAATCGATGAAGATGACAACCATATTTTCGGGACTCGCATTGGCAGGCGCCATGCTGATCTCTTCCTGCACGGAGGAGGGTCCTGTGACAGATCCGAAACAAGAATCTCCTGAAGCCCCCGCCAAGGAGACAGGCTTTGCACGCGGTGCAGATGTAAGTTGGGTGACTCAGATGGAGTCGGAGGGGGAGAAATTCTACACCTTCGAGGGTGTAGAGACTGAGTGTATGCAACTTCTGCGCGACTTCTGCGGAGTCAATTCGATCCGTCTGCGTGTGTGGGTGAACCCCGCTGAGGGTTGGAACAGCATCGATGATGTCGTGGTGAAGGCAAGACGCGCCGAGCGCCTCGGTCTGCGCACCATGATCGATTTCCATTTCTCCGACACCTGGGCAGACCCGGGACATCAGCAGATGCCGGCAGCCTGGGAGGGTCTCTCATTCGAAGAACTGAAGGGAGCCGTTGCCACTCATGTCACCGAGGTGCTCACTGCTCTGAAGGGGGCAGGTGTCACTCCGGAGTGGGTGCAGATAGGCAATGAGACCACTCCCGGCATGATGCTCCCCGTCGGCTCGGTCGATAATCCCGCGCAACTCACCGCTCTCAATAATTCGGGCTATGACGCCGTGAAGAGTGTATTCCCCGAGGCTAAGGTGATCGTACACCTCGATGCCGGCAACAATCAGTGGATCTACGACCGCATGTTCGATATCCTCCAAGCCAATGGCGGCAAGTATGATATGATCGGCATGTCGCTCTATCCCTATTGGGCTGAAGAGGCAGGCAATGAAGGTGGCTGGGTCAAGATCGTGGATGATTGCATCGCCAATATCTCACATGTCAAAGCGAAGTATAATAAGCCGGTGATGATCTGCGAGATCGGTATGCCCTACGATCAGGAGGAACTCTGCTATCAACTCATCAAGCGGATGATGACTCAGCCGGTGGAGGGTATCTTCTACTGGGAGCCGGAAGCGCCGGCAGGCTATAATGACGGCTATAATATGGGATGCTTCAACAAGGGAATGCCGACTAAGGCGTTGAGTGCATTTACTGAAAAATGACTGATATGAAGATGCGACTTATCATAGCAATGGCTCTGATTGGAGCCATTGCCCCGGTCGCCGGGGCTCAACGCCATGAGATGATGCTCCGCGAGGGATGGGAGTTTACCAAGGGGCGTCCTGATGCAGCGACACGCTGGCAGCAGGTACGTGTGCCCCACGACTGGTCGATCTCCGGCCCCTTCGACCGCGCCAACGATCTTCAGACCGTGGCTGTATGGCAGAATGGCGAAACTGAGGAGACTGTCAAGACGGGACGCACCGGGGGCCTCCCCTTCATCGGGCAGGGCACTTATCGCACTCGCTTCTCGGTCGATGCCCTCGAGGGACGCTGCATCACTCTCCTCTTCGATGGCGCTATGAGCAATGCTCATGTCCGAGTGAATGGCAAGGAGGTGGTTTATTGGCCTTATGGCTATAACTCGTTCTATGCTGATGTCACCGAGGCGGTGAAGGTCGGCGAGAATGAGATGGTGGTCGAATTGGAGAATTTCGAGAAGGCTTCTCGCTGGTACCCCGGCGCCGGCCTCTATCGCAATGTACATGTTATTTCGACTTCGGCTATCCATATCCCGGTGTGGGGCACTTATATCACCACACCGACAGTCAGCGCCGAGGAGGCTTCGGTGAGACTCGATATGGAGATAGCGGGAGTCGCCGAGGGCACACGGGTAGACGTGACGACTCGCATCCTCTCCCCTTCGGGCGAGGTGGTGGCTCGCAATGATGCTCCTTACGTGGCTCACGGACAGAAGCATCATCAGAATTTTCTGATCTCTAACCCTGCTCTCTGGAGCCCCGAATCGCCGGCGCTCTATGTGGCTGAGACCACTCTCAGCGTCGATGGGAAGCAGGTGGATAGTTATACCACTCGTTTCGGCATCCGCGATCTGAAGTATGTCCCGGAGAAGGGCTTTTTCCTCAATGGGGTGGCTACGAAGTTTAAGGGTGTCTGCAATCATCATGACCTCGGCCCGTTGGGTACGGCGGTCAATCGTTCGGCACTTCGCCATCAGGTGGAATTGCTGAAGGATATGGGTGTCAATGCCATCCGCACATCTCACAATATGCCGGCTCCTGAGTTGGTGGAACTTTGCGATGAGATGGGCATGATGCTGATGGTGGAGCCTTTCGATGATTGGGGCTTTCGTCCCAAGTCACCCAATGGCTATGGAGCATTCTTCCGGGAATGGGCTGAACGCGACATCACCAATATGGTGAAGCATTATCGCAATAATGCCTCGGTGGTGATGTGGTCGATCGGCAATGAGGTGCCGAGTCAATGGGGTGAGGGTGGCGTCGCCGAACTCACTATGCTTCAAGACTTGGTGAAGAGTCTGGATGGCACTCGTCCGGTGACTTGCGGCATGGATCAGATCGGGTCGGTGCTGGATAATGGCTTCGCCGCTTCGCTCGATATCCCTTCATTCAATTATAAACCGCAATATTATGAGGAGATCTACGCCAAGATGCCACAGAAGATGCTGATCGGTTCGGAGTCGGCGTCTACGGTGTCGTCGCGTGGTGTATATCATTTCCCGGTGTCGTTCGAGAAGGAGCATAATGAGGTGCTTCATGCCGACCATCAGTCGTCGAGTTATGACAATGAGACTTGCTCCTGGTCGAACACTCCCGACATCGATTTTATGATGGATGAGAAGCCTTGGGTGTTGGGACAGTTCGTATGGACCGGCTTCGATTACCTGGGAGAGCCATCCCCCTACGACACGGATGCATGGCCCAACCACAGTTCGCTGTTCGGCATCATCGACCTTGCCTCTCTTCCCAAGGATCGCTTCTACCTCTATCGTTCGCAATGGAACACCCACTCCCCCACTCTACATATCCTTCCTCACTGGAATTGGGATGGACGCGAGGGTGAGATCACACCGGTGTTCGTCTATACCTCCTATCCGAAGGCAGAACTCTTCATCAATGGCAAGAGCCAGGGAGTGAGGGAGAAGAATGACTCGACACTTCAGACCCGCTATCGCTTGATGTGGAATGAGACCCGCTACGAGCCGGGAGAGGTGATGGTGGTGGCATACGATGAGCAGGGCAATGAGGCGGCTCGCAAGAGCATCCGCACAGCAGGCAAGGCTCATCACATAGTGTTGAGTGCCAACCGCACCACCCTCGCCGCCAACGGCGATGACCTGGCTTATATCACGGTGCAGGTGGCTGACAAGGATGGCAATATCCTCCCTGCAGATTCGCGACGCGTCAAGTATAGCGTTAAGGGTGCCGGAACGTTTGAGGCTACTGCTAATGGCGATCCGACCTGTCTCCTACCCTTCGGCCGACCCGAAATGGACCTCTTCAGCGGTGCTGCTACGGCTATCGTCAGAAGCGGTTCGACTCCCGGCACGCTCACCTTGACCGTATCCGCCAAGGGTGTAAAATCTGCAACAGTTTCTATTCAGGTTCAATAATACAATTCTCTTATAGGTTCATCCTATTCTATTATTTTTAAGTTTCTCAGAGTATATTTTTCTTTGGGTAAAAAAGATTGTTTTTAGGTCATTTTTTTCGGAAAACTTTAAAAACAATATAATGAAAGAACAAATATTAAGCGAATTCGGGAAGCGATTTTCAGAGTCTCCGGTGCTTTATGCCTCTGCCGGGCGCATTAACTTGATCGGTGAGCACACCGATTATAATGGAGGTTTCGTATTCCCCGGAGCCATCGATAAGGCTATTATGGCAGCCATAGCACCCAATGATAGCGACCGCGTGAATGTCTTCTCGATCGACATCGACGAGGAGGTAAGTTTCGGTCTGCGTGAGGAGGATGCTCCCACACAGTCGTGGGCACGCTATATCTTCGGCGTATGCCGCGAAGTGCAGAAACGAGGCGGCGTGGTGAAGGGCTTTAACGCCGTCTTTGCCGGCAATGTGCCCTTGGGTGCCGGCTTGTCGTCGTCGGCAGCCTTGGAGTCTTGTTTCGCATACGCTCTCAATGATCTCTATAACGAGAATCGTATCGACAAGTTCGAGTTGGCACGCATCGGGCAGTCGACCGAGCATAACTATTGCGGCGTGAATTGTGGCATAATGGACCAATTTGCCAGCGTTATGGGTCAGAAGGGCAAGTTGATGCGCCTCGATTGCCGCTCGATGGAGTTCGAGTATTTCCCCTTTGCACCTGAAGAATATGAGTTGGTGCTCATCGATTCGCGAGTGAAGCATGAACTTGCCGACTCACCCTACAACAAGCGTCGTCAGTCGTGTGAACGGGTAGCGGCACGTCTTGGCATAGAGACACTTCGCGATGCCGACATGGAGAAATTGGAGGCTATTCGCGATGAGATTTCGGCTGAAGACTATTCAAGAGCCAAGTTCGTGATCGAAGAGAAGGAGCGTGTGCTCGCCGTGTGCGAAGCACTGAATCGTGACGACTACGAGACTGTCGGCAAGAAGATGTATGAGACTCATCAGGGATTGTCGAAAGACTATGAAGTAAGTTGCGAAGAATTGGACTTTCTCAACGATGTAGCCAAGGAATGTGGCGTCACCGGTTCGCGCATCATGGGAGGCGGCTTCGGCGGTTGTACCATCAACCTGGTGCGCAAAGACCTGACCGAAAGATTCACAGCCACAGCCACTGAGCGCTTCAACGCCCGCTACGGCCACAAGCCCCAAATCTACCCCGTAGTCATCTCCGACGGAGCCCGCAAACTATAGCGGGCACTCCTCAATTTTTTTTGATACTGTTTCTTTGAGTGTGTCTGAGCGAAGGCACACTCAAAGAAACAGTATCTTAATTTTGGAACTCTATGTAGATGCTTGGCTTAAAAGTGCGTTATAAGGAGTCGCTGATGATTTGACTCTCTTCGTCGGGAGTTTCGATCGTCGGATCGTAACTTTCGTTAGGATCGACATAGTCGGGATCTTCTTGGTTCACCGACGTGTCTTCTACTACTTCGGTCGGGTTTTCATCTTGGTAGGTGAAGATCGGCTCTTCTATTACTTTCTCTTCATCCAGGATCGGATTGATGGTATCATCCACGAGTCCGGCATTGGGGTTGAGCACTCCGGAGTGGAGAGTTGTGGTCATCATCAATATGCCGGTGACGAAGAATAGGATGCAACTCACGGCGAGCATTGTGTCGATGCCGAGCAGGCGAGGCGAGTCAGGCTTATTGGGAGAGCCATTGATGGTTCGGACCACCAGCGAAATGATTGGCACCACCGAGAGGATGCCCCAAGCGATGCATACTGTGCGAAGAGCGGATGCTCCCGCCTCCGGGCCCACCAGGCCGACCATGCCCATCATGATGCCGACTATGCCTAATGTGACCACCATCCATGATGCTAACGACAATAGGCAACTACGTGCCGACTCCCTTCCACTGAAATTTACATAGCGGTGGAAGAAGGGGCGTATGAAGTAGGTTTCGAAATAACCCTCATACACATGCTTGGGGTTATAAAATTCCTTGAAATTCATGCCTACAAATTTATAAAAAATATTTCATAAAGCGGAAACATTTTTCCATTAAGAACAAGCCGATGCTATTTTTTGAGCAAAAGAGGACAATTCAAGGGCGTTTCAGGCTTAATTCCGGCTCATTTAAGTAAAGATTTCAGCCTCATTTCAGTTTCAGACGAGTTCCGGGTTGATCCTTAGCTTTGGGGTTGAGGGCATGTAGAGATCTCATCTTTATGGCAAATCTCTGGGAGATGGCGTGGATAGATTCCTCCTCGCCGATCACCACCCTGCCGGGGTCACCATCGGCTGCCTTATCTCTCTTCTCTTGAAGATATACCTCCTCCCATGGGCGGATCTCCATATCAAGAAGGGCATCGTTATATTCCATAAGTTTGCGCTTATCCATATTCAGTTCCTTGGCTATCGAACCGTAGGTGTCGCCCGGATTGGCTATTACATAATACAATCCGAAAGATCGTCTCACCTTGTGTGAAGCCAAGAGAGTGCTCTGGATGAAGAGGGCGTTCTGCTCGGCGCGTTCATTATCATCGAGCCCATAATTATATAGAGAATAACGCTCGATGATCGACACGAGCCGAGCGGCATAATTGGGGTCGGTGGCATAACCACACTGCCTCAGAGTCTTAGCCCACGCCGTGTAGTCATGGCGATCCAGGGCGAATAGAGGCTGATACCTGGGGCGAAGCAGGAATCGGGAATGATCTTCGTAAGAATCCTCCACCTTGGGATATGCTCGGAAGCACTCATCGGGAGCGTCGTCAGAGCGTAGCAGAGTATCCCCCTCCCACCCCTTGTGACACTTGATGCCGAAATGATTGTTGCCGCGACGCGCCAAGGAGGAAGTGCCGGCGCCCGATTCGAGCAGCCCTTGCGCCAGAGTGATCGATGCCGGTATGCCATACTTCTTCTCCTGCTCCACAGCCAAGTGTGCATACTGATCGATGTAATCACTATACCTATCCGCACGGATCGAACTGCAAAGCAGGAGCAAAATCAAGAGACAAGACAGAGATCGTCCCCTCCCGGATATATATTGAATAGAATATCTCATCATCAATAATAATTTGGAAAATAATCTTCCAAATAATTCGACTTGGATAAGAGGAGATAGTTTATTGGCAAAAATGATATTTTTCGCGAAATAATTATATTAGTTGCATCTAAAATATTGTTGTGTAACATAAATTTA
>SFMJ01000026.1 GCA_004553095.1 Bacteroidales bacterium | reverse complement strand
ATCGGTTACAATGCACGCATTGCGCCCGCTGTGACTTTCAAAATCTGCTCAAAAATATCCGCCTCTACGACCCCAAAAATTTAAGGAACGCGCTCTAAAAAAGTCGAGGCGCTAACCCCGACTTCCGTATCGCTTTCAAAATAATTTAGAGCTCTTATCGTTTGCTGACATCTACTCGCTGAGTGGGTGGCTGAAGACGATTGCGTTCTGCCACTGCTCCGATCACACTGACTGCAAGCCTGTCGAATGCTTTGGCTTGCGGATCGGCTCCCTCCGGATCTTGCGCTAATTGTAGTGCCACCGGAGCGCCATCGTCGGCATGCGCACGAATATCCATCACCAAGGGTATCTGTGCCAAGAGGCGTATGCCGGTGGTCTCGGCAAGTCTGACTCCTCCACCCTCGCCGAAGATGTAGTAGCGCTCGTCAGGGTGCTGCGCCGGGGTGAACCATGCCATATTCTCCACCAAGCCCAAGATCGGCACATTCACCTTCGGATCGGTGAACATGGCGATACCCTTGCGTGCATCGGCAAGGGCCACCTCTTGTGGCGTGCTCACCACTACGATGCCGGTGATCGCCAAGGTCTGTACCAAGGTCAGGTGGATGTCGCTCGTGCCGGGGGGCATGTCGATGATGAAGTAATCCAATTCGCCCCACCAGGCGTCGGAGATTAGTTGCTTCAACGCGTTGCTCGCCATCCCTCCACGCCATAATACTGGCTTCTCTTTGTCGACCACGAATCCTATCGAAAGCATCTTTACGCCATAGCGCTCCACTGGCTCGATCCAGTCGCGACCATCTTTATTTACCATATAGAGCTGCTGATCTTCGACGCCAAACATCTTTGGCATCGAGGGCCCGAATATGTCGGCATCAAGCAGACCCACTCGATAGCCACGAGCGGCAAGACCTACTGCCAAGTTGGCTGCGATGGTCGATTTCCCGACTCCTCCTTTGCCACTCGACACTCCGATGATGTTCTTAACTCCCGGCAGTAATGTCGCCGGCTTTTCTGCCATCGGCTTGCGATATTTTACGGAGATGTTCCCCACGATATCCACCTCGGGTGATATGTAGGTGCGGAGCGCTGTCTCCGCCGATCTTACTACACTCTTGATAAAGGGATCGGTGGGGCGCTCGAAGATCATCGTGAAGCTCACTTTAGCCCCTTCGATGCGGATGTCATCTTCGATCATCTCATTCGCTACGACACTCTTGCCATTGCCCGGATATTTCACATGCTCCAAGGCTTCGATGATAAGTTTGGGATATAGTGTTACCATGGTCGGATGTTGTTAACTCGTTTGGATATTGGTGATATTGGGTCGAGGGATGGCGCGGTAGTCATCTCGCTCGATGTCATCTTCTTGCGGCTCTTGTAGATCTTGCTCGCACGTCGGTTTGAAACTAATCAACTTGATGCTCTTACCGCGTGATAGCCATTGCTGCTCGTAGTATGTCTTGATCGATCGCTCCGGATCTGCAAGCCCCGAAGCGTATAGATCGTCGGTGCAAGTTAATACTTCAAAACCGTTGACATCCACCATCCTCCGCGTGTATTCGTAGAGGAAGGGTGAGTCGGTCTTAAGGTGTATCACTCCTCCCGGCTTCAGGATGCGACAATACATCTCTATGAAACGAGTAGAGGTGAGTCGCTTGCGTCTCTTCTTCATCTGTGGATCGGGAAAGGTAATCCATATCTCGTCTACCTCCGTGGGGGCAAAGAATTGGTCGATGTTCTCGATCTCACATCTCAAGAAGCGGGCATTATCCATCCCTTCTCGCTCCACTTCCGATGCGCCGGTCCACATCCTCGCTCCCTTGATGTCGATGCCGACAAAGTTCTTGTCGACATAGCGTCGGGCAAGCCCTACCGTGTATTCCCCACGGCCACATCCCAATTCGAGCACTATCGGTCTCTGACGAGCAAATATGTCGCCGTTCCATTTCCCTTTGTATGGAAATCCAAGACGCAATAGTTCTTCACGCGGATATTGCAGCACGCAGTTATAGCCATATTTTTATATTAACGTTGCCGGGTATTGTTTTTCTTATATTAACGTTGCCGGATATTGTTTTTTCTTATATTAACGCTGCCAAGTATAGTTTTTCTTTAGAGCTGAGCGATGTTCATATCTGAAGAACAGGTCGTAGATCGGTCGCCACATCCAGAATGGCACAACGCCCCACCAGAGTCTGATCATGCCGAATCGCTTGGCAAGCTTGCGATACATATAGATCTCAAGCCCCCAGAAGGTCAGCAGGATTATGAATGAGATGATGGCAGGCACCAAGTTGGGTAGCGATATTATTGAGGCGGCTATAGCTGTAGCCGGGACCGCCCATTGAAGCAGGCTCATCACGCCGGAGCGGACAAACGGGGCGCGTGGCAACCAGCGCTGTGTGACGCTATATCGCTCTTTGCGTATCTCCCAGACCTTGTTGGTAGAGTTGCCCACCGAGTCTTTCCAGATGCTCTCGATGATGTCTTCATCGCTTACGGTCACCATCGTGTTCGACCCGTTGCTGATTTCGTTGATGAATATATCGTCGTCGCCACTATGCAGGAATACGCTCCCGGCATATCCTTTATGGTCATAGAAGACACTCTTGCGGAAGGCGAGGTTGTAGCCATCTCCTCGATAGGGATTTCGTGTTGCGGCATATCCCACCCAGAGTGCGTTCGAGAGAAGTTCGTCGAATTGTCGATACCAGCGCCCGGGACCTGTCATTTCGCCCATAGAGAGTCGTGACACCCCGAGTGAAACGTCGTAGTGACGACCCTGCTCCCCGCAGAAGGGGCGCATCAGACGTCTCAGCCATCGCTCGGAGGGTATCCGTATGTTGGCGGATGTGGTCACTATAATCTCTCCTTTAGAGGCTTTTACTCCTATCGTGGTGGTCAGTTTGCTCCGACTCAAATTGTGTGACCCCGGCTGGATGAAGGTGAAGTAGACATTGTCATAGACCCCCGAATATTGCTCCCGAAGCATTTCGGCTTGCTCCCATGAGCCGTCGCAGATCACGATAATCTCATAGTCGGGATAGTCTTGCTGTGACAGCATCTCCAAGGTCGCGGCAAGATGCTCATCTTCCGATTTGCTATACACCAAGACTGAGGCTTTCGGGGTGCGTTCATTCTCTCCGATAGGCTCCGGCATACTGAATCGATAGGCTGCCCGATAGGGCTTCATGCCATAAAAGTATGCCAATAGCACCAAACTCACGCATAGCACCATCAGTGCTATTGCGAGATTTGTAATTGTCAACGAAAACATCTTATTAAAATTTCTTGCCAACTACGATCCCTCGGAATGTGCGCCATAGTATCGACAGATCTTGCGTTAAGGATCCATGTTGCAGGTAGTAGAGATCGTAGTAGAGGCGTGTCAACATCTTTTCTAGTGTGTCGGTATAACCATTATAGAGTGTTGCAAAGGAGGTTACGCCGGGGCGTATCTGATAGAGGTAACGATAGCGCTTGTCAGCCTCTCCGGTCGAGGTCCGATGAACGACATATCTCCCTTAAAGACATTCATAAGTTGCGGAAGTTCGTCAAGATGATGAGCTCGCAAGAATTTGCCGATCTTTGTCAGTCGCTTGTCTTCGCCGGTCGTGGCGTCGAACAACTGTGGCCCATCTTTCTCCGCATCCATGCGCATAGACCTGAATTTCAATATGTTGAATTTCTTGCCCTTGTAGCCGATGCGCTCTTGCCGATAGATCGCCGGCCCTCCATCTTCTCGCTTTACGGCTATGTAACACGCTATGTAGAGCGGCGAAAAAATTATTATCAATATCCCGGAAAATAAGAAATCGAACGCTCTCTTGATAAAGCGTTCTATCTTGTTCATCCCGTTTTTTATTTCCGTGCCGTCGTCTATCGGCGACACTTTATATTTTTCTAATTCTATGTTGTTGTCCATTAGGGTCTTATGTATTGCAATCAGCATCCTGTCGTGACGCTGTGTTTATGTAATACAATGCTTTGTTCCTATCGAAACTTTTGCATCTGCAAATATACAAAAAAAGAATGATAATCAGACCCTCTGATCATCACTTTTTTTATCTTTTTTGCTCGATTTTCACTTTTATCGGTTGAAAAGACACCTGTTTATCAGACATTTTACATAGTGCAGGCGGGTCTTGATGCGATAGGATAGGGGATTGTTGCTCTTGCCATAACTCGATATGTTCCCCTGATGGCGACGATAGTACACCAATCTGTCTGGTATTATGATGTATTTATATCTTATCGACCCTAAGTAGCCCAGCCAGCGGTCGTGTGATTGCAATCCTTGTGGGAAGGGTAGTGCCTTGTCAAGTAGTCTGCGACTCACCGCCGCACAACATCCCTTGTAGGGCGCTATAAAGAAGAGTGATTTCCATCTGTTGCTATGTGCCGGCGCCGGGTCGATCGCTTCTTTATCTATTTTCAGATTTTGGTCGGTGAAGATGCATTTGCACTGAACATAGTCGTAGTCTTTAAGATAGCGCATCATTACTTCTACTTTGTTGCTCGTCCAGGCATCATCTTGGTCTGACAGAAAGATATAGTCCCCATTGGCGTGGCGCAAGGCATTCTCAAAGTTGCGCGTCACTTTTTGCACCGGCTGAAGTCCGCTGTTGTCTATTTCGTTGGTGTAGATCCGGATGCGTGGATCGTTGTACGAACGCAGGATCTGTAGTGTCCGGTCGGTCGAATGATCGTCGGATATAATTATCTCATCCTCATCACTTAGTTGTGAGAGAATCGAGTCTACCTGCTCGGCTATATATGCCTCGCCGTTGTATGTTGCTATACACACCGATATCATTCGTTTTTGCTTTACCGAATGGTAATTTGCTTTACCGACTGCAAAGTTACGAATTATTATCTAATATTGCAATATTTGCTTTTTCTCTATTATTATTTGCATCCGTTTTGTCTTGCTTTAGAGCGTGCGCTCTATATTTTTTGCCCGTTTTTTACTTTTTTATACTTTTTGATACAACTTTATCTTCTCTCGGGCGTTTTATCTTTGATAGCATTTACTATAATGTGTTTTTAAAATTCATCGTGTATGAATTTCACACCTTTCGCAGCCCCTTTCTTCAGACGTAGGGCAAGTCGTGTGGATTGCTGGGCCTCTGATGGCGAGTCTATTCAGATCGCTCTGCTTAAAAGCCTTTTGAAGCGCGCCGCTTCGACCGAGTTCGGCCGTCGATATGGGTTCGGTGAGTTGTGTCTTCTCTCCGACCCCTCCGATAGATTCGCCGAGAGGGTGCCTACATGCCATTATGAGGATATGCGCGATGATGTGTTGCGGATGGTTAAGGGGGAGCCGGACGTGTTGTGGCCCGGCGTTTGCCGTGATTTCGCCCAGTCTTCAGGAACTTCCGGCGATCGCTCCAAGTTTATCCCTATCACCCATGATGGCCTTTATCGCTGTCATTATCCCGGTGCCGCCGATTGCGTGGCGCATTACCTTCGCGCCAACCCTAAGTCTCGCATTTTCTCCGCTAAGTCATTCGTGCTCGGTGGCTCTTTCGCCAATCAACTCTGTATCTCCGACCCTAATATACATATCGGCGATCTCAGCGCTACGCTCATCAACCGCATCAATCCTCTTGCCAATCTTTTCCGCCTCCCCGACAAGAAGACGGCTCTTCTCCCCGATTGGCAGGATAAACTCCCGGCTCTGGTGCGCGCCTCCGCTTATGCCGATATCTCCAATATCTCGGGTGTCCCTTCCTGGTTCCTCTCTGTTATCAAGGAGGTGATGGCTCTCAGAGGTGTCGATAAGATCTCCGATGCATGGCCCAATCTCGAGGTCTTCTTCCATGGCGGCATCTCTTTTGAACCTTATCGCGAGATCTATCGCGAGATCACCGACCCCCGAAAGATGCATTTCGTAGATACTTATAATGCCTCGGAGGGGTTCTTCGCCGTTCAAAATAATCTGAATGACCCCTCGATGTTGCTTATTATCGATAATGATATTTTCTATGAGTTCGTCGATGTCGCTGATCCCGATGCCAACCCGATCCCGATGTGGAAGGTGAAGAGGGACCATATATATGAATTGCTCATCTCTTCGAGCTGCGGCTTGTGGCGTTATCATCTTGGAGATACGGTGAGAGTCATTTCCATTGCCCCGGTCAAAATCGTGGTGGCAGGTCGCACTAAGACGTTTATCAATGCTTTCGGCGAGGAACTTATGGAGAATAATGCCGAGCAAGCCATCGCTGTCGCTTGCCGTCGTTGCAATGCTTCAATCTCCAATTATACGGCCGCTCCGGTCTACGCCACTCAGCAGGATCGTGGTTTCCATCAGTGGCTCATCGAGTGGAATGTCGCCCCGCAGAGTGTCGAGGTGTTCGCGAAAATTCTTGATGAGGAACTCCGTCGTGTTAATTCCGATTATGATGCCAAGAGGGCTCACACCATCTTCCTGGATCCTCCCCAAGTCGTGTCGCTTCCTGCCGGTTCGTTCAATCGATGGCTCGCTTCTGTCGGCTCCGGAAAATTGGGCGGTCAGCGTAAGGTGCCTCGACTTAGCAATAACCGCACCATCGCCGATGCTATACTGAATCTCTCGAATCTATCTTGATAAAAAAACGCGCTCTAAGGAACGCGCTCTATACGGTGCCCATCAGCACTTTGAGCCGATAGAAGAAGTCCGATTCCCGACGACTATAACAGATCTCTCTGTTGGCGAGCAACTGAAATCTGGTCTTCAGATTTTTGCGATAGTCGCAAAATCTCTCTATCAGAGCCCTCCCTTCCGGGTCGAGTTCGTCGCCACAGTCTCTCAGAAATGCCCGGTTCTGCTTCTCAAGGGTGTGCTCTTTATATCTCTTTTTCAATAGTCGCCTCTTCATCCTCCCCCAGAAGGGTTGACTCCCTATCTGGTTGCCCGAGTGTTGCCGATAGAGAATCCTCGATTCTTTATCCCATATAAAGCATCCGGCAAATAGGGCTATCTGATACATCCGAAAGTCGTGTACCTTGAGTCCGGGTCGATAGGTGCGGTCGTAGATCTCGGCTGCTTTCCTGTTGAAGAGCATCGTGCAGCCGGTGGCAAAGTTCTCCACCAGTCCGCGACTCCGAGTTATCTCGATGTCGCCACATCGCCATCTCAATCCGATCTCGTTCAGCTCGGAGTCTACCAGCATCGTGTTGGAGGCGTAGGCGATCGGTCGCCCGGCATATTCCTCCTCTTTCCCTTCGATGGCTTTGACTCCTCGCGCCAATTTGTCGCTCAGCCACACATCGTCTTGGTCGGCAAAGGCGAATATATCAGCCTCTTTGTAGCGTTTAAGCCCCTCTTTGATAAGCCGACTGAAGGAGGCTACAAACCCCATGTTATTATCTGCGATCACTTCGATGCGGTCCGGCTCTGCCTTTCGCCATCTCTCCAAGAGGGATAGTGTGCCGTCGCTCGATCCGTCATCCCTTATCAGTAGTGTCACATCGACTCCCTGCTGATCCATGATGCTGCGGATCTGCGCGTCGAGATATTTATCGCCGTTGTAGGTCGACATCAGTGTGATAACACGTTTCATGCCGTAGGACTGTATTATCTGAGTTTCAACACTTTGACCACGCCACCGGAGACTATTCTTACCACCAGCGGATTGGCCGTGTCAAGACCCTCTGCCGTTAAGCCTTTTCCGGCATTGCGACTCTGATAGAGTGTGGTGCCGTTGAGCCCGAAGATCTCGATGTTTTCGATTTCTTCGCTCGATGTGATGATAACGCTGTCGCCGGCTCTGCGGGCATTGATCTTCACCTCGCCCGGGAGGGTCTCTTGAATGCCGGTGTCGAAATTGCCAACTTCGAAGAGTCCCCATACGGGGTGGGATGACCAAGTCCCTTCCGTGCCTTTGGTGACGTTGAGCTTGATGTTATATCTACCCTCTTCATTCTCAAGCCCGGAGAATGAGGTGGCATCGACTTGGGGTGTGACATCTATCTTTCTTACCACATCGACCAGGGTGAGTGATGTGAGATTTCTGAATGCGTTGGCACCGATACTGTTGACGTTGGCGCCCAGGGTCAGTGTGGTCACATTGGGACTGTCGGCGTATGCCGCTTCGCCGATCATCGGCTGATTGATCATCAAGTCTCCCGTTTTCTGACTGTTGGCTGCCATCAGCGCCGGTATGTCGCCGCTAAAGGTCGGCAATTGCAGCAGTTGAGGGTCGTTGAAGAAGACTCCCATATCCATCGTGATATATTGGGTCTGACTCAATGTCACACCGCTCAGTGATGACATATCGGCAAATGCAAATTTGCCGATATTCTCCACCGAGATGAGGTTGAGATCTTCTGCCGCTGTGCCTCGATAAGCTTTGGCGCCGATGACGGTGACACTCGATGGTATGACTGCCGAGTATTTGCTACACCCCTCGAACATGCTCTCCGGGATGCTCGTGATGCTATATTTGAACTCTACTGAGGTCAGTGATACACAATCTTTGAAAATACCTTTCCCTATTTGCGCTTCAGACGTGAGCACTGCTTTTTGCAATGCTCGGCAGCGACTGAAAGCTCCGGCTTCGATCTTGCTGACTGTGGCGGGAATCTCTACTTCGGTGAGCTCGGAGTCGGCAAATGCCCCTTCGCCGATGATCTTCAACTCTTGCGGAAATATAATCTTGGTGATGCTCGACCCCATCAGCATATAGGCCGGTATCTCATCGGCGGCATACTCGCTACGCCCTATGTTGTCTATATCGCTATAGGTGTATGATACGATCTTCAGCCCCGACATGTCGAGCGTCTTGACGTTGCGACTCATCTCTTTGAGGAGCACCAAGTCGGTGACGTCTGCACTCCCGGTGAGTTGTACCGTCTCGTCGGTGCAGTTCTTCAGCTTGGGCCATTGCTCGCTCAGTGTCCCGGGTGTGAGTTCGACACTCAGTCCCATGGCGGTGGCGGTGTAGACCATTATAAGCCCTATTGTTAGCAATATTGGCAGGGCGTTCTTCCTCCCCCCGCGGTCGGTTGCGTTGTTTCGTATCATATTCTTGATGGTTATTGACGCGTAAATTTAGCAATTTTTTTTCATTTATCAGCCATTATTGACCTTTTCTTAGTTCACCACTACGATCTTGGCGGTCTTGTTGTAGCTCTCTTCTTGCGGTCCGTTGGAGGCTATCACGGTGTAGACTCCCGAGGGTACTCGCTTGCAGAACATATTGGTGACATCCCATCGAGCCACGCCATTGACAGCCTGGCCACATTCTTTGATCAGGTTGCCACCTATGTCCACGATTTTCACCATGGCTTGGTCGCTGAGCCCTTCGATGGTGACATAGCCGAAGTAGTCGGGTCTCACCGGATTGGGATAGCATTTCAGACCGCTGTCGCTGTCGCCGCTGTTCCCTCCCGGGATGAAGTATTCGCAGAGCCCCTTGTCGGTAGATATCATCAGCGAACCGGACTCTGGATTGTAGCATACGGCAAATACCGAACTGCCCGGCAATGGCGAGTTGTCAGGGGTGAAGGTGGAGATAATTTCGCGCCCGTCGGAGGTGGTGCAGACAAGTCCTGCTCCGTTGGTGCCAAACCATTTACGCCCTGAGGCATCGGTGGCGATGCTGTTCACGGTGACTCCCGACAGCAGATAGTCGGCAAGACCGGTGCCGTCGTTGCGTGGCACCTTGATGCGGCGCACGGAGGTCGGATCCTCAAAGATCGTTTGCGGATCGAAGGTGAAGAGTCCGTCGCCATAACTGACCCACACCAACCCGGTGTTGACATCTTCATACCAGTCTATAACATAGTAGAAGTCCAGTTTGTTGCCATCCTGGTCGTAGAGGTTTTTCATCTGCACTGTGCGGTCGTCCGAGCGATTGTCGATCGTGCCGTTATGATCCCAAATCAAGATCGGGGTGGTGGTAGTGTTGCCGCAGTGCATCACGATGTTCTTATTCTTCGAGCCATGCAGTGCTTTGACTTTGGGGGTGTTTCCCGTGAGCAGATTGTCAAATTTGAATTGTTTCCAGCCATGCACGTTGCTCGCTGTGGTGCTCGATGCCCTGTCGGCTGCCGACCACATCCAGAGTTCGGTGTAACTACTCACTTCGACTCCCGGCTCTGGATTGACAAAGGCGGTCCAGAGGTTGCCCGAGTTGTCAAATGATGGGGCGGCAAAGACACATTGCTCTTTCCATGTCCCATCCGGATTGTCGGGCACTATCACGGCAAATCCATCTTTGCCATTGCCTCCCAGCATATCCGAGGACATCGACATGTGGATCGATTTGGTCGGATCTTTCAGGTCAAGTCGCAATAAGCCCGAGCGCTCCGATCCGCAGTAGACATGATCCGGATTGTTCGGGTCGATCGAGATGCCGAAGGGACTGTCGATCAATAGACCCGGCATGTCGGTGCGATAGGTCGTCGACAGGGGTGTCCAGGTCATATCTTTATAGCCCGAGATCAAGTCGTTGGTCAAAATCATACGCGATGAAAAGATGTATTCAAAGCCATGGTTGCGCACCAGCATCCCGTAGGTCGGACTATATTCCATATATGAACACTGGAACGCTGTCGAGGCGTTGGGGAAAAATTGCTGTGTCAGAATGGTCCATTCTCCACCATGCTCCGGAATGCGCAGCGAGCATATACCTTTACGCTGTGTTGAGACCCAGAGTGTCTTGCCGTCGATGCTCCCTATGTTGGAGAAGTAGTAGTCTTTGGGTAGTGTCGTCGGCTGTAGTTTGCCGGTTTCATCGATGGTGATTATCTGCCAGTTGTAGACCAATATCATGCCGCTTCTACTTCTCGAGAAAAATACTACTCCCGGATCGGACACCGGCTTGGTGGTGTATGTCTCGCCGCTGTTGTCGACTCTGCCGCAGGTCTTGTTGCCGCGTGCTCCATATAGGAAGTAGAGCCAATTGTTCGTAATATTGAGTGATTCGATGCCGATCTGCGATGATATCTGCTGATATCTCTCGAAGTCAAATTCTTTGGGATCTCCGCAGTATAGTCCCTGGTCGGTGGCTACCCATATCTTGCCGTTATAGGGCATCACACTGTTGATCTTGCGGTTGAACACTCGCGAGGTGGATACCTCATGGATCGAAGCATCTATTACGATATACCCGAAGTTGGTGGCAAGATAGATGTAGCGCCCTGTCTCATCGAAGGTTATGTCGTTGACTCCCTTATTGAGCGATGAGTCGGCTACTCTCAGCCCGGTGATGGTGGTGACGGCGTCGTCTTTGTCGATGATGTCGATGTTGCCATCTTCGTGTGCCACAACTAAATAGTTCTTGTCATAGTTGTAGCTGATGCAGATGGCGTTGCTGCCCGATAGGATGTTGGAACTGTTGAGATATTCGATGGCTCCATCCTCTTTGTCATAGCGGAAGAGTATGCCGTAGAAGGTGGAGGCGTTGACGTCCGATGGATTGTATTCTTGGCGTGTGCCGAGGAAGTAAACATACGATGGAGTGTCCACCACTCGGTGCATATAGCCGTCGTAGGAGGCATGCAGTCGCCATTGTGAGTCGTCGGCGCGAACTGTCATCCCGACTATGCAGATGAGCATCATGGTGAGTATGCCGGCGAGATAGTCGCGAAGTTTGCGCATCGCTTTGCCCCGATGGGAGATGGCATCTTTCTCTTCTCCGGTCATCTCGGCAAAGCATTTGCCACTCTCCGCGGCAATGAAGATCGGATCGTAACCGAAACCGCCGTCGCCATGGGGCTCGGTGGCTATGCTCCCTTCCACTCTCCCTTCGAAGATATGCTCTTCTCCTCCCAAGGATAGTGCTATCGCCGTCGAGAAGTGTGCCGCACGATTCTCTTTCCCTGCCATCTCGCGTAGCATCTTGGATACATTCTCTGCCGGTGTGCAGGGATCGCCCGCATAGCGAGCACTATACACGCCCGGTGCCCCATCCAAGGCATCTACCATCAGACCCGTGTCGTCCGCAAAACAGTCGTAACCGTAGCGATCCCGTACCCACCGAGCCTTGATCAGAGCATTACCCTCCAAGGTGTCGGCTGTCTCCGGAATCTCGTCGTGACATCCGATTTCTCTCAATGATAATATCTCGAATTCGTCGGAGATGATTCGCTTCGCCTCTTCCAGTTTATGCATGTTGTTGGTGGCAAATACCAACTTATTATCCTTTTTCATTCTTCTTATTCCTTCTTTTTTTCTTCCGTTACATCGCTGTGCCTGCCAACAATTCGATCGTGATGGGCACTCGTAGTAAACATAATAATATGGATACTATCATCAGCGGATAGTAGTATTTCTTGCTCGCTAAGGGGAGCATCGCAAAGGCAAAGATGTCGAAGGTACCGAACAATTCTCCAAGTCGGGCGCGCATCACCGGAATGTCGACAAAGAGCAGGTAGCATAACTGCGAGATGATGTAGAACATCAACACCGGCACTGCCAAGGGATAGTGTCGCTTGATCTCTTTGAGATTGAACAGCAGGAAAATCGCTACAAATGCCATCAAAGCACTCTGTATACCTAATTTAGAGGCTACATAATCGCGATTGCCCATATACGACCGGACGTAGGCATCGATGAAGTCTACAGGGATGAATTTCGCTACATACCCGAAGGCGTTGTTGGTATATCATTATACCGCTCCATACCCATTTGTTCAAATTCTTGTAGGGTATAAAGTAGAGCGGCAGAAAGAGCGCCATCGATTTGTGAAACCAAAACGCTATGCCCACCAACAGCATGTAGGGTAAGATCTTGCGCTCCGTGATGTAGCGCACGGCATACAAAATAATACCCAATCCGATGGCTACACGCATCTGGATCATATCATGCAACACGAAGTAGTAGGAGAGATAGACCACCAATGACAGCCAGATATTGGGCGAGTTCTTGAAAATGCCCATGATGTGGCTCCCCACTGACAGTGTGGCATATATACCCAATAAGATCAAGAACGTGGGCGATAACTTCACTATTGTGACGAACGACGCCTCGATGTCTTGCCGCAGATTCTCGCCTCCTCCCATCCGGTAGAGGTTCTCATACATCTGATAGTCTGCAAGTTCGTCTGATCGGAATATACACATCGCTATCAGTCCGATCGCTATCAGTCCGGCACCTATATACACAGGCTGCCGTTGCCCCTTCTTCCATCGGGCAAGGGCATCATATCTCTGTTGGCTCTCGTCGTGACTATAGACCACCTTGAGTGAACTTAAAGGCAACGTTAAGAGCAATATCGTTGCGGCTAACGCCAGATATATTATCTCCATGTCTTTCTTTCCTAATGGTGCTTTCTCTATTTGTGCGCTCTTTTTCTAATTGCGCGTTCTTAGCACTATCTTTTTTAACGTCAATTATAGTGTAATTATTATCTATCTATGCTTTATTATTATCGTTTATGAACTTTGTTGGATGTTTTATCCTATTTTTTTACTATATTTGCAATTTGGGAAATCATTGTGACTTTCCCACCCTCTTTTTCCCTATATTAGATTATTTTTTTGATTTTTTATATTCAAATGGAATACAACCACCAGGAAATCGAAAAGCGCTGGCAAGAGTTCTGGCGCCAAAATCATGTCTATGAGGTACATGAGGACCCCTCTCGTCCTAAGTTCTATGTCCTCGATATGTTCCCCTATCCTTCGGGTGCCGGGCTGCATGTCGGTCATCCCCTCGGCTATATAGCCAGCGATATCTATGCTCGCTTTAAGCGCCAACAGGGTTTTAACGTGCTTCACCCTATGGGTTATGACGCTTACGGCCTCCCCGCCGAGCAGTATGCCATCCAGACCGGTCAGCACCCCGAGAAGACTACTGTCGAAAATATCAATCGTTATCGCCAACAACTCGATAAGATCGGTTTTTCGTTCGATTGGAGCCGTGAGGTACGCACCTGCGACCCCGACTATTATCGCTGGACTCAGTGGGCGTTCATGCAGATGTTCAATTCTTATTATGATCTCGACCTTAATAAGGCTATGCCCATCGAGCGTCTCGTGGAGCATTTCGCCAAGTCGGGCTCTGTGGGCGTGAATGCTGCCTGCAGCAAGACTCTCTCTTTCTCCGCCCGGGAGTGGAATGACCTCTCTGAAGCTCAGCAACGCGAGCGACTGATGAATTATCGTATCGCTTATCAGGGCGAAACGATGGTGAATTGGTGCCCCAAACTCGGAACTGTCCTCGCCAATGATGAGGTGAGCGAGGGTCTGAGCGTGCGTGGCGGTTTCCCCGTGGAGCAAAAGGTGATGAATCAGTGGTGTCTCCGCGTCTCGGCTTACGCTCCCCGTCTGCTCGATGACCTCGACTCCCTCCAGTGGAGCGATTCGCTCAAGGAGACTCAACGTAATTGGATCGGCCGTTCGGAGGGCGCCGAGATGAAGTTTATGGTCGCTGACTCCGATGTCGTGCTCGATATCTTCACCACGCGCGCCGATACCATATTCGGTGTTACTTTCATGGTGCTCGCTCCCGAATCCAAGTATGTCGCTCTCCTTACCACCCCCGAACATCAGCAGGAGGTCGATGCCTATCTCGAGGAGGTGAAACATAAGACTGAGCGTGAACGCCAGATCGAAAAGAAGGTCTCCGGTGTATTCACAGGTAGTTATGCCGTCAATCCTCTTACCGGCAAGAAGATACCGGTTTGGGTCAGCGACTATGTCCTCGCCGGATATGGCACCGGAGCCATCATGGCTGTGCCGGCTCATGACTCGCGCGACTATGCCTTCGCTCGCCATTTCGACCTCCCTGTTATCCCTCTCATCGAGGGGGCGGATGTCTCCGAACAGAGCTTCGACGCCAAGGAGGGCCGTATGATCAATTCCCAAAGTGACGACCTTAACCTCAATGGCCTCGAGGTGAAGGAGGCTATCGCTCGCACCAAACAGTATATCGAGGAGAAGGGTCTCGGTAAAGTTAAGGTGAATTATCGCCTCCGCGATGCCATCTTCTCTCGACAAAGATATTGGGGCGAACCTTTCCCCGTATATTATAAGGAGGGCACTCCATATCTGATCGATGAGTCGCAACTCCCTCTCCATCTTCCACCGGTGTCAAGTTACCTCCCCACCGAGGATGGTCAGCCCCCGTTGGCTCGTGCCAAGGATTGGAAAACTCCCGATGGTTTCCCCCTCGAACTCTGCACAATGCCCGGTTTCGCCGGTTCGTCGGCTTATTACCTCCGATATATGGATCCTCATAATGACAAGGCACTCGTTAGCCCCGAGGCTGATAAGTATTGGAGAAATGTCGACCTCTATGTCGGCGGCGCCGAACATGCCACCGGCCACCTGATATATTCTCGCTTCTGGAATAAGTTCCTCTTCGACCTCGGTGTCGTCGTCGAGCCGGAACCATTCAAGAAACTCGTCAACCAGGGTATGATCCAAGGCTGTAGCAGTTTCGTGTATCGTGTTAAAGGCACCAATACCTTCGTGAGCCATGGCCTCCGCAAGGAGTATGACGTTGCCCCTATCCGCGTCGATATCTCCATGGTCTCCAACAATGTCCTCGACACCGAGAAGTTCAAGGCTTGGCGCCCCGATTTCGCCGATGCCGAGTTCGTGCTCGAGGATGGTAAGTATATCTGCGGTTCGGCTGTCGAGAAGATGTCGAAGTCGATGTTCAATGTAGTCAACCCCGATGATATCGTCGAGAAGTATGGCGCCGATACACTCCGCCTATATGAGATGTTCCTCGGTCCGGTCGAACAGTCCAAACCTTGGGACACTAATGGTATCGACGGCGTCAACCGCTTCATCAAGAAGCTCTGGGGTTTCTTCGATAAGGTCGACCTCAACTCAGATGCCGAAATGACCAAGGAGGAGAGCAAGGCTATCAATAAACTTATCAAGAAGGTAACTTCCGATATCGAGGCTTTCTCTTACAATACCTCTGTCTCGGCATTTATGATCGCTCTGAATGAGTTGACTCAACTCAAGTCTGCCAGCCGCCGTGTGGCTGATATCTTCACCCGCGTCATCGCCCCCTTCGCTCCACATATCGCTGAGGAGTTCTGGCATCGCCTCGGTAATACCGATAGCGTATGCGATGCCGCTTGGCCAAAGTGGGATGAAAGCGCTCTGGTGGAGGATACCGTCAAGTATCCCGTGTCGTTCAATGGCAAGACTCGCTACACTATCGAGGTCGATGCCAACGCCTCGAAAGAGGAAGTGGAACGCGCCGCCCTCGCCGATGAGGGCGCCACAAAGTGGCTCGCCGGTAAGTCCCCGCGTAAGATCATCGTAGTGCCGGGACGTATCGTTAATATTGTCGTTTAATTCTACAGTGTTTAATAACGACCCCTGCCCCATGCTGAGCAGGGGTCTTAAAATTTCTTATCATGTTCTTAAAAAAACTCACCGCTTTCTTAGCCGCGGCTCTCTGCTTTTCCGGTCTTGCCGCTGCTCAAGAGAAACCTGTCGTTAAGGCTTCTTCTCCCTCTCCCGCTTGGCTCGAGTCGGCTGTAATCTATGAGGCTAATCTCCGCCAAGGTACACCCTCTCGCAACCTTAATGGCCTCCGCAAGGAACTCCCTCGCCTCCGTCAACTCGGCGTCGATGTAGTCTGGCTTATGCCTATCCATCCCATCAGCCTTGAGCAGCGTAAGGGTACTCTCGGCTCTTACTATGCCGTGCAAGATTATATGAAGGTGAACCCTGAGTTCGGTACATTCGCCGATCTTAAGGCTTTCGTAAATGCCGCTCACGCTCTCGGCATCAGAGTAATCCTCGATGAGGTCTGCAACCATACCGGTGCCGACCACCCCTGGGTAGAAGAACACCCCGATTATTATGCTCGCAATGAGAAGGGCGATATGTATGGCCCTTACGACTGGACTGATGTCTTCGTGCTCGATTATCACAACCCCGCTACACGCGCAGCTATGACTGAAGCCCTCCTCTTCTGGGTTAAGGAGGCTGATATCGACGGTTATCGTTGCGACGTCGCCGGTGAAGTCCTTACCGATTTCTGGGAGGAGGTCCGCCCTAAGTTGCAAGCCGTCAAACCTGTTTTGATGCTCGCTGAAGCCTCCAAACCGGAACTCCTTGCCAAGGCCTTCGATGTTGATTATGCATGGCCTATGAAGGACCTCTTCAACGCCATCGCCGCAACCAAGGGCATCAATAAGTGGGCTGTCGACCACAAGGAGAATCGCCCCGTTAAGTCCGCTATCGATATCCCCGCCCTTATCGACCAGCAAGCCAAGGAGTATCCCGTAGGATCTATCCACATGAATATGATCACCAACCATGACCTCAATTCGTGGGAAGGTACTGAGTTCGACCGTTATGCCGAGGCTGTTCACACTTTCGCCGTGCTTAGCTTTACTCTCCCCGGTGTGCCTATGTTGTACACAGGTCAGGAAGTGGGATTCAACCACGCTTTCGAGTTCTTCGAGCAGGATAAGGTGATCCCCGATTATACCCAAAATGATTTCACCCTCTTCTATCAGACTCTCACCGGGCTGAAGCATTGCAATAAGGCTCTCAAGGCCCATGCCCCCGCCTCATTCGTCAAGACCGATTCAGACGATGTCCTGGTGATGTGTCGCGAGGCTGAAGGCGATAGAGTAGTGGTAATAGCCAACCTCTCCTCGAAGCCGGTAAAACTCGCCGCAGACTGCCTCCCCGCTGTCGACGGCCTCAAAGATCTCTTCTCCGCAGCCCCGGCTTCTATCCCCGAAACCCTAACCCCCTGGCAATACCTCGTATTAGTAAATAAATAAAACGCCCAAAACGTACTTAACGTCAAGAACGTTCCGAACGTTACTAACGTTAAGTACGTTACTAACGTTACTAACGTCCCGAACGTTATGAACGTTACTAACGTTATGAACGTTATGAACGTCCCGAACGTACTTAACGTCAAGAACGTCCCCCAAAATCCTCATTAACGAGCAAGGCTCCCGATTTCACAATCGGGAGCCTTGCTGTGATTTTTTAGAATTCGCCTACTTTCACAAGCGGAACGCTGATCTTACTCAACCACTAACTTACAATTTATATCACTATTACTAAAAGATTTTTTGACTTGCCATCTTATTCTTTCCGGATTGCTCCGGTTGTCTAAATACTTTGCAAAGTTACTATTTTTCCGCCGATATTCCATATCTTGCACGATGTTATTAGGGTAAATGCGTCTATTGGGACAACATTCCATCCATTTGGCTATAAATTTTTCTAATTTGTTAACCCTTTTTCTATCTCTTTTCTCGCTTTTTTTGCTAATTTTGTACTCTAAGATCATACCCCCCTTTCGGTCGTTATGGTCGCTCTCTCAGGCTCCCCTTTTTACCCTCTGCGGGTTATACTTTTTTGATCCTTTTTTGTTAAGAAGTCTTTTTATCATTCAATCATATATCTATCATGAAGAAGAATTTTGAATATCTGGGCCGTCTGCGCAAGGCTATGGCTGAGCATGCCATCGATATCTGCATCATATCCGGCACCGACCCTCATCAGAGCGAACTCCCTCCCCGTCACTGGCGTGGCCGCGAGTGGCTCACCGGTTTTGAGTCTGAAAATGGCACTAACGGCACTGCCGTTGTGTCCGATTCCGATGCCCTCTGCTGGACTGATTCAAGATATTTCATCCAAGCTGAAGATCAACTCCGCGACACCGGCTTTAAAATGATGAAGGAGGATGGCCCCGAGGCTGTCGACCTTATCGACTGGGTCGTAGAACATGCCGCTCAAGGTCAGACTGTCGGCATCGATGGCATGACTTTCTCGGTCGATTATGCCCGCCGTCTCCAGGATGCCCTCTCTGCAAAGGGCGTTACTCTCAACACCGATTTCCCATTGTTCGATTTTATATACCCCGATCGCCCGGCTCGCCCTCTCAATCCTCTCTTCGTTCACGACGAGAAAATCGTAGGTCAGTCTGCCGATGAGAAGATCGATGCCGTGTTGCATCAAGTCGAACTCCAGGGTGCTAACGCTATCCTCATTTCGGCTCTCGACGACCTGGCATGGACCACCAACCTCCGTGCCGCCAACGATATCAATTTCTCCCCCATTTTCGTCGGTTTCCTCTTCCTCGACCATAAGAATCGAGTCCTCTTCGTAGACGATCAGAAACTTACCGACCCTGTCAAAGCGCATCTCGAGAAGTATAACTTCAAGACTCTCCCCTACGATGCCGTCAAGGAGTTTGTCGCAAAGTTGCCGGCATCGACCGATCTCCTGATCGACCCCGCCAAGACTGCGCGCGGCATCTTCGACCATATCAATTGCAATGTAATATTCGGTGGCGAAGGCGTCGCCAAACTCAAGAGCATCAAGAATGAAACCATGATCTCCAACCTCGCCATCGCTATGGAGAAGGATGGCGTGGCTCTCACTCGTTTCTTTATGATGGTGGAACGCGAATACCCCGAGGGTAAGTTGACCGAGGTAGAACTCGGCAAACGACTCCGCGCTCTCCGTCTCGCCGACCCATCTTGTGTCGATGAGAGCTTCTCTCCTATCCTCGGCTGGAACGAGCATGGCGCTATCGTGCACTATGAGGCTACTCCCGAAACAGATGTTACCATCCAAGGCGACGGCCTCCTCCTCGTCGATTCCGGAGGCCAGTATATCTATGGCACCACCGATATCACCCGAACCATCGCCCTGGGTAATCCTACCCCCGAGCAACGCCACGATTTCACCCTCGTGCTCAAAGGTCATATCGCCCTCTCTAACGCTATTTTCCCCGCCGGCACCACCGGCCATCAACTCGATGTCCTCGCTCGGCAGTTCCTCTGGAAGGAGGGTAAGGCTTATTATCACGGCACAGGCCATGGCGTCGGATATTTCATCAATTGCCACGAAGGCCCTCAAAATATCCGCCTAAACATCAACCCAACTCCCCTCGAACCCGGTATGATCACCAGCAACGAACCCGGCCTTTATCTCGAAGGCCGATATGGCATCCGCACCGAAAACCTTATCGTCACCGAGAAGTATGCCAACACCGAGTTCGGCGATTTCCTCCATTTCCACCCTATGACCCTTTTCCCCTACGATCGTAAGTTGATCGACCTCGATATCATGACTCCCGAGGAGATAAAGTGGGTCAACGACTATCACCAACTCGTGCGTAGCCGACTTACTCCCCTCGTCTCTGCCGAGGAGGCTAAATGGCTCGAGGATAAAACTCAACCCTTAACTAAGTAAACATCCTTTTTCTAAATTATGGTTTTTAAATCTGTAAGGGGGTTCACCCCCAAGGTCGGCAAGGATTGCTTTATTGCCGATAATGCTACCCTCGTGGGCGATGTCACTATGGGCGATGAGTGCAGCATCTGGTTCGGCACCGTGTTGCGCGGCGATGTCAACACCATCACCATCGGCGACCGTGTCAATATCCAGGATGGCTCAGTGCTCCATACTCTCTATCAGAAGTCGACCATCGAGATCGGCAATGATGTCTCTATCGGCCATAACGTAGTGATCCATGGCGCCAAAATTCATGACTATGCCCTGATCGGAATGGGCGCCATCGTTATGGATGATGCCGAAGTGGGGGAGGGGGCGCTCGTCGCCGCCGGATCCGTAGTGCTCAGCCGTACCAAAATCGGCCCTCACGAGATGTGGGCAGGCGCTCCCGCCAAGTTCGTCAAAATGGTCGAACCTGAGAAGGCTAAGGAGATGAACATCAAGATAGCTCATAACTATCTTATGTATTCTCGCTGGTATACCAACCCCGAAGAATCCGCCGAGTAGGAATTGCGAGCTTATAAATAACTATCATATAAAAAAAGGTGCGTGTCGTTCAAAAGACACGCTCCTTTTTTATATGCCATGCCGACTTACTTCTTCTTATCAGCATTGCGTAGCCGGGCGAATTCGATCTTCGCTTTTGTCATTTGCTTGGCAAATCCGTCGTCGGCATGCAGTCGCGCCACAAGCCCGGATGCTACCGTGCGCCCGGCATCTACGTCGCTCTGAAAGTGAGCACCGACGATGACCCGACTCTCTCCAAATTCCAGCCCACGCTCCAATATCTCTGTCTGTCGAGCCGGATTAATCTCCGCCAATACCAAGGCTGTTGCCCAGCCGATCGCCGTGTGCCCCGACGGATAACTCCCATTCTTGCGAAGATACACATCATCTTGCGGTGTCGATGTCGGCTCTTCAAATACCATAAAGGGGCGCTGTCGCATGTAGCCCTCTTTGGCTGCACGAGTGCAGAGATCGCCCGCATCCTCTTTCATACGCTGTATCAACTTTACGATCTCCGGTGCATTCTCCGGCGTCAATGCATAACCGAATGCCTCGCTGAATGCTGCATCCATCCAGACCGTGTCCTGAAGATTGGCATCCCGGACTGCCTGTGCACCTCGGGGTGTCGAGCGTTGAGACTTGCCCCATTTATAGCGTGCCACATCATATTGATATGCCGCCGACCCTTCGACAGGGGGGGCACCCAATAGTGCCTTGCTGTCTGCTACATCCTCGATGCTGAGAAAACTCTTCGGATCCTCTCTCTCTGTGACACTCTCACATGATGCCAACAGTAGCGCTGATAACACCCATAAACTAACTAATTGTCGCTTCATATTCAATTTATTTATCGGTTGATTAACTTTTTTTGTCAAAATATTTTGTCAATCGCTTAAAATTATCTAATTTTGCAAGCCGTGATAGAAGAACTCCCTCTATCGGTCGTTCCAATATCATGGTTATGGCTCTCTTTTTAAGAGTCTTTACAAAGATAACAAAAAATAATTATTTTAATATTAACTAAACATGATTATCGTACAAGTAAAAGAGAACGAGAACATCGAGAAAGCCTTGAAGAAATTCAAACGTAAATTCGAAAAGACCGGCATCGTCAAAGAACTTCGTGCCCGTCAAGCATTCGAAAAGCCATCTGTGACCAATCGTAAGAAGATGGTCAAGGCTATCTACGTTCAGAAGCTCCGTCAAGCAGAGCAGTAATCGAGGGCTCTTTAACTTACGTTATAAAGCTTTTCTATCGGTGTGACATACCTCATGGTTTGTCATACCGATTGTCTGTGTCTCTACTTTCCGACAATTCTTTCCCCTCTTTCCCTTTTATGTCGATCGGCTATGGATGTTGAGTCTGATTTCCTCTCTTATCTCGAGGCTGAGCAGCGCTGCAGCCCCCACACCGTCGAGGCCTACGGCAGAGATGTGAGCCGCTTCATCGAGTGGATCACCCCTGTCGGTCAGCAGTTCGACCCTCACAGTGTCACCATGAGTGATATTCGTGCCTGGATCGCTTCCCTCGCCGATCAGGGGATGGCTGCCACTACTTTGCGCCGAAAGACGCAAAGCCTCCGCGCTTTCTTCCGCTGGGGCATGAAGCAGGGACTCTTCTCCGCCAATCCCGCCGCCGACGTCTCCCTCGCCAAGAAGAGAAAGCATCTCCCCGATTTCGTCCGTACAGACGAGATCGAGTCGCTCCTCAATGACTCACATCCTCACACCCCCGCCGAATATCGGGCTCACCTCGCCGTGACTATTCTATATTCTCTCGGCCTGCGCCAAGCCGAACTGCTTTCCCTTACCGACTTCGATGTCGACCTCTCCGCACTCGAACTTCGCGTCAACGGCAAGAGAAATAAACAACGTGTCATACCGATACCCCGGCAGTTGGCTCAAGAGATCGCCGAGTGGCAGAAGATGCGCGATCTGAGATATCCCGATCTCCCTTTCCCTCGACCCATCATGGCTGGACCTCATGGCGCCATCTCCAAGGAAACTCTCTATCAAATCGTAAAAGATCAACTCAAAACCACAGGCGTCGCCAAAAAGAGCCCGCACACTCTTCGCCACACTTTTGCCACAGTTATGGTCAATTCCGGCGCCGACCTCGATGCTGTCAGAGAAATGCTCGGCCACGCATCTCTCTCTACTACACAGATTTATACGCATCTTAGCTTCAAAGACCTGCTCCAAAATTATCGCAAAAGTCACCCCCGCTCTTCTCGTTCCGACAATTCCGATCAAGACCCGATTGTCGACGATAAAACAAATTTTTAACTTTTTCGACGCTTTTTTATCCTTTTTAAGAGTATTCTTATCAATTTTTTTGTTATCTTTGTAACTGAAGATAACGATACCCCCTTTTTCGGTATCACACTCTTCAACCGAGATATCTCCTATCGGTGCTATTTATTTACTCCAACCTAAAAATTAAAGCGTATGGAAGCAAAAATCAAAGCGATTCATTTCGACATCACCGACAAACTCGTGAGTTTCATCAATAAGAAGATCGACAAACTCTCTCGCCGCTTCGAAGCCATCTCCGAGGCTGAAGTCTCTCTTAAGGTGGTTAAGCCCGAGACTGCTATGAACAAGGAGGCAAGCGTTAAGTTCCTCATCCCTCAATCTGCCGATCTCTTCGCATCCAAAACAGCCGATACTTTCGAGGAGGCTATCGACCTCTGTCTCGCCGCCCTCGAACCCAAACTCGAAAAGAATAAGAATTGCTAACCGTTAAGTCTAAAAGCACCCGCAGAAATATGCTTGTATTTCTGCTGGTGCTTGTTTTTTGTTCCGCCGCTTTCCTCATCTTGCTGTTCCCGCTGATCAGCCATCGTGCCGACCATGATGCCAATATCAAAATCCCGGCTAATGCATCCGCTCAGATGGTCGAGGATAGTGTCGCCCTACATCTCGGCCATGATTTCGCACGGCGTGTTATGAAACTCGCCGCGCTTCGTCATCCCGATTTCTCTCGACGTCATGGCGCTTATACCATCCCTCGTGGCGCTAATGTCATCGAGGCTATGCGAATTTTGACCTCCGGACCACAGACTCCCGTCAAGATTACTATCAATGGATTCCGCGATATTAACCTCCTCATAGAGCGCGTTTCTGCCAAAATGGAGTTCCCCGCAGATTCCCTGCGGGTCGCCCTCGCCGATGATGACCTCTTAAGTCAGTTCGGTCTCTCCCCGGCTTCGGCACTCGCCCTATTCGTCAATGATTCTTACGAGGTATATTGGACTTCTTCGGCTCGCGATCTGGTAAGAAAAATCGGTAATAATTATAACCGAATCTGGTCGCCCGATAATAGTAAGAAGGCCGATGACCTCGGCATCTCCCCCCTCGATGTGGTGATCATTGCTTCGATCACTGATGAGGAAACCAACGATAGGGCTGAGAAAGCCATCGTCGGTCGGCTATATATCAACCGACTAAACGCCAATATGCCCCTCCAGGCTGACCCTACCATTCGCTTCGCTCTCCATGATTTCTCTATCAAACGTGTTAGCGGTGTCCATCTTAAGGTCGCATCTCCTTATAATACTTATACCAATCGTGGTCTCCCTCCCGGCCCGATCCGTACCACAGATCGTGCCACCGTCGAGGCTATCCTCAATAGTAAGCCCCATGATTACCTGTATATGTGTGCCAAGGAGGATTTCTCCGGTACTCACAATTTCGCTCGCTCTTACGATCAGCACCGTCAAAATGCCGCTCGCTACCAGGCGGAACTCGACCGTAGGGGTATAGAGCGGGAACGCGCTCTAACTCGTTGAACACATACAATTCAGACCGCCTGCTATTTATGACTACAGATGAAATGTATATGAGTCGAGCCATTCGCTTGGCTATGTCGGGTGCCGGTCATGTCTCGCCCAATCCTATGGTGGGGGCGCTGATCGTGGCTCCTGATGGCAGAGTTATCGGTGAGGGATTTCATCGCCGCTTCGGCGAGGCGCATGCCGAAGTCAATGCCCTCGCTTCGGTGGCGGATGTCGACCTCCCCCTGATCCCCCTCTCCACTTGCTATGTCACTCTCGAACCTTGTTCCCATTATGGCAAAACTCCTCCCTGTGCCCAACTCCTCTGCCGTCACCATCCCCGTAGGGTAGTGGTCGGTACAGTAGACCCCAATCCCCGTGTCGCCGGGCGTGGCATCAAAATGCTCCAAGATGCCGGAATAGAGGTCGTCTCCGATGTCCTTGCACAGGAGTGCCGAAACCTCAACCGCCGTTTCTTTACTTCCCAACTCCTCCGACGCCCTTGGATCCTGCTGAAGTGGGCGGAATCATCTTCCGGAGATATGTGCCTCCCCGATGGATCCCCTATCACCATTTCTTCTCCCCTCACCAAGGTCTTGATGCACCGCCAACGTAGCCTCTGCGATGCTATCATGGTCGGAACTAACACTCTGCTCCATGACAACCCTTCGCTCGATAACAGACTTTGGCCCGGCAATAGCCCTCGCCCCGTATTGTTCGCATCCAAGGCTATCTCTCCCCGGGTGGCTGAACGTCTCAAGGCTTTCAGTCGTGACCCGATTATCCTCGACCCTAATATCCCCTTGGCGCAAAATATGAACTCGCTCTTCTCCGATTATCATATCTCTTCTCTTATGGTGGAAGGGGGAAGACGTCTGCTCGATTCCTTCATTAAGGCCCAACTTTATGATGAAATTCGCGTGGAACGTGTACTTTAGACCATTTTTGTGTGCTAAAATTCCTTAAAATTTATTTTCTAATGTATTTATCGCTACTATTTCGCGGATAAATGCTAACTTTGCAAGTTGAAAGGTGTCGATCTGCGGCTCGCCCCCGCTCCCGATTTATGCCTTGTCTCATCTTAAGACCATCTCGCATGGTGCGTAATGGTTTGTATATAAACATATTAGTGTAGTGAGTTATAAAAATTTACTTTTCATATCCCGGCTGGCCGCTGCTTTGATGTGTGTGGCCCTATTCTCGTCGTGCAATAGCGAGGCTAATGAGGAGACTCTTGTTAATAATGCAAATCTCGCCATAAAGCGCTTTGCCCTCTCTCAAGATCTCAGAAATCCGGGACTTGATTCGATATTCTTCACCATCGATCTCAACAATCGTGTCATCTATAATGCCGATTCTCTGCGCAAGGGCACGCCGATCGATAAGTTGATACCTGTCATCACCTTCGCCGGCGAAGTCGGTGGGGCTGAGATCGTGATGACCGGCGGTAAAACCCGCGAAGGTACAGTCGATTATCAGAAGAATCCTAATGATTCGATCGATTTCACCGGCTCTGTCGTGCTCAATGTCAAGGGTGTCGATAATGATGCTGCCATCTCTTATCGTCTGAAGGTTAATGTGCATCAGATTGAGCCTGATACACTGATATGGAGCGATGTCGCCAATATCGGCTTCTCCACTCGTCTGGCCAATCCCCGCGCCATGAAGAGTGTTTCCCTGCCTGATGATAAGGTGCTCTGCCTTATCGAGGAGAACGATGGCTCGTTCTCTTGCTCGGATCCTCTCGATTTGAATGATTTTAATTGGTCGGTAAGAAGACTGAATCTCCCCTTCGAGGGTGTCGTGCAGTCGATCGTCTCGACCGATGAGTCGCTATATATGCTCGATAAGAGCGGCAACCTCTGGTCAGGCTCGTTCGACCTCTCGCAGTGGAACGATACCGGCGAGGATTGGTCGTCGATCATCGGACCTTATCGCAATTCTGTCGTCGGATTGACTTATGCCGATGGCTCTTATCGTTATGCTCAGTATCCCCGACTTGACCTTAATGTCAAGGAGGTGGATCCCGCTTTCCCGGTGAGCGGTTGCTCCAATCTGGTGACCCTCTCTAATAAGTGGACTCTGTCGCCCGTGGCTTTCTTTGTCGGGGGTGTCGACAGTCAGGGTAATACCGTCGACGCTACTTGGGCTTTCGATGGCTCGGAGTGGGTGTGTCTTAACCAAGGTGGACTCCCCGCCTTGGAGGGGGCTTCTCTCATCTCTTATTACAACTACCGCCCTTCGGCTGCCGGAGATTCGATGGTAGAGTATAAGGTTTGGTTCTTGGTAGGTGGAAGACTCCATGATGGTACGCTCAATCGTGTGGTTTACATCTCTTACGATAATGGCGTCAACTGGATCCGAGGCGTCAATAGCCTTCAGTTGCCCCCGGAGATCCCTTCGATGGCTTATTGCGATAGTTTTGTGGTCGATGTCGAGAAGTCGTCAGACCTCTCCGACCATTGGAAATCTACCGCCAAAGCCCCGGCTCGTATCCCCAATTGGACCGACGGAAATACCGTATATTGGAATTGCCCATATATCTACCTCGTCGGCGGGTATGCCCCGGATGGATCTCTATATACCAAGGCTTGGAGAGGCGTCCTCAATCGCCTTACCCTTAGCCCTATAATTTAAACATTCCACCCGACTTCGTGTTGGATCTCTATATTTAACTTATTTTTGAATTTAAGGTGAAGTATAAGTTTTGCATATTGCTCTTCTGTTGTGCCGCATTCTGCTGTGGCACTCTCCCCGCTTCCGCTCAAGAGGATTATCGCTTCGATATCGGTGCCGGTGTGGGTATGACA